>DAIEQT010000388.1 GCA_027347545.1 Ignavibacteria bacterium
CTCTTTCGGATTCACAATCAAAGTTGGAAGAAGTCCTCGGCTATGCTAATCCATCTCTTAAAAGAATGGGAAATATGATTGAGATGAACAAAGCGATGATAGACGCAAACAACCGCGAATTGATTCCGGATTTGATGGTTCAAGGAATGTTAATGAGAATGCCGCAAGGAATGATCTTAACATCAAAAAGTGATCTTTCAATGCTCGATCCCAAAACTGAAACAATGTATTCGCTGATGTTTTCAATCAACCTTCCATTTGCACCCTGGTCAATAAATAAATACAAAGCTAAAGAGGAAGAATTATATGCCGGAATAAGCAGTATCGAACTTGAAAAAAATGATATGCTGAGAGAAATGACATCTCAATTAAAAACCGTTCTTGTTAAATATAACACCGCCGTTGACTTAACCAAACTATACAACGATAAAGTTATACCGATGTATAGTAAAGCAGCAGAATCACAAGTATCGGCATTTCAAAACAACAGAACCGGAGTTACAACTGTGATAGATTCGTATAGGATGCTCCTAATGCAGCAGATGAATTATTACATGGCAAAAGCCGATATGCAAATGTCTCTTGCAGAAATTGAAATGATGGTTGGGAAAAAGATAGATGAGTTTTGATGGAAGATGGTTGATGAAGGACGGGTGATGGTTAAGGGTTGATGTATGATGGGAAAAAGTATTGAATGAAAAAATAAATTTTAATGGAGAATGGAGGACTAAAAATGAACTCAAAAACTGAAGAATTGTTGCAAAGAACATTTTTGTTTGGGGTGAATACTTTGAAATTTCTTAATTCAATGCCAAACACCATTGTAAATAAAGTTGTTATATATCAGTTAGCCAAGTCTTCCACTTCGGTCGGGGCAAATTATGAAGAATCGCAAGCTGCGGAATCAAAAGATGATTTTATTCATAAGATTGGGATTGTTTCTAAAGAAGCAAGAGAATCAAAATTTTGGTTAAGAGTTTTAACGGAGTTACTAAAAAATGAAGAGCAAAAAGCCCGGGTAAAGATTTTATTAGAAGAATCAGAACAATTATGTAAGATTTTTACATCAATCAAATTAACATCACAAGAAAATAAAAAGAAGAAATAACATGAAAACTATTAAAGAATATTTTACATCAACCGTTAAGCATAGTCCGTCACCCATCACCCATCATCCATTGTACATCATCCATTGTATATCATACATCGCCATGCTGCTGGTTGTAATACTTGTTGGTTGTTCATCAAATAATAACGAACAATCAAATGCAACAATTAAGGAGTATTGGACGTGCACTATGCACCCGCAAGTTCACATGGATGGACCCGGTTCTTGCCCGATATGCGGAATGGATCTAATTAAAAAAGTTGCCGATGAAAAACCGGAGGCGGGTAGCGCTAAAGATATGGCTGGCATGATAACGCTAAGCAGTAAAAAACAAATTCTTGCAAATGTTTCTACGCTAATAGTTAAGGAAGAATATTTACAAGACCAGGTTACAGCCTACAGTTATCTGGATTTTGTAGAGAATAATAGAAAAACAATTTCTGCCCGGTTTAATGGAAGAATTGAAAAACTGCTTGTTGACAAGACAGGAGATTATATTAAGAAAGGTCAGCCGTTATTTGAGATATATAGCCCGGATTTAGTGCAAGCGCAGAATGAGTATTTAATCGCATTAAATAATTCTCAAAATAGTTCTTTACAAAAAGCAGCGAAGAAAAAGTTAGAGATATTTGGATTAACACAAGATCAGATACAATCACTTGAAAAGACAAGAGAGATAAATATTACGCTTACTTATTACTCTCCGGTGAACGGAACTGTAATAGAAAAGAAAGTGCAGGAAGGAGTTTACGTAAATGAAGGAACCACGATTTATGATGTAGCCGAACTTTCTACTCTCTGGAATATTGCGGAGGTTTATGAAAATAATTTAGGAAACGTGAAAGTCGGCAGCCCGGTTAAGCTTCATCTCCGTGCATATCCCGGAGAGGAATTTAGCGGAAGAGTTACTTTCATTTATCCGGTAGTTAATTCACAAACAAGAACTGTAAAAGTAAGAAGTGAGTTCTCAAGTAATGGCGGCAAGTTAAAACCACAGATGTATGGCGAAACCATATTCAATAGCGCTGGTGGACATGGATTACTCGTTCCGGCGGACGCTGTAATTATCGCTGGTAAAAGAGCTGTTGTTTGGGCTAAAGCAGGCGATGGAATGTTTGAAGCACGAAGTGTAACAATAGGAAATCGCTATGGAGATAAATACCATATTGTTTCGGGTTTAAATGAGGGCGACGAAATTGCAGCTACAGGCGGATTCTTAATTGATTCAGAAAGTCAGCTTAAAACCGGAGTGCCGACAGGTCATCAACACGGCAGATCAGTGCCAACACAGCAAAAGAAATCTTCCACCGGCATGGAAGGCATGCAGATGTAAGATTTTAAATGGAATCATTACAATCAAAAATAATCTATAAGGAGAATCACGATGAAACGGAATAATAGAATTAGCTCATTAAGCGC
>DAIEQT010000404.1 GCA_027347545.1 Ignavibacteria bacterium
CTTCCCGGCTTCAATCAACACTTCTTCTTGTGAGTATAAATAGTTTCCGAAATCTGCCGAAGATATTTCTTTTGTATCAACAATCGCAGAAAAATCCTTCAGAAAACTTGATGTAACAGTTTCTTTGCTAGCATCACTCTGATGATAGCTTAGGAAAAGTTTTTTCCGCCAACTGCAAAGTGCACGGTAATACAAATAGCGCTCTTCCGTCTGATGAATGAACGCTTGCTTCTTGTACGAACCGGAGAAAAAGATCTCGGGATTAAAACGTGTAGGCAAAATTCCATCGCACAATCCGCCGATGAAAAGGTAATCAAACTGTAAGCCGCGGATTTCATCAAGTGAGGTAACAAGCACGCCGTAATCGGATTTCTCTTTCACATTGAAGCGCGCCCAGCCACAAGCGGTTCTTATCTGCTCCATAAAAAAGCTAAGCGAAAATTTCTTTTCGCCGCCAAACTCTTCTTTCATAAGCTCGAAAATTTCATCGGTAACATTAAGCAACTCAGCAACGGCACGAACATTTTTCTCTTTTTCTTCACCAATGTTCAAAACGTTGTAAGCGAGATTGGAATCAACAATAAAGCCGGATAATTTCTTTGCGAACTCCTCAACCGTCATTTTTTGTTCGAATGGTTTCAAAGTTTCAACAAGTTTTAGAATATCTTTCTTTGCCTTCTCAAGCTTGTTTCTGCTGCCGGAAAGATCATCCTCATCGCCGGAGTGAGAGAGATTAGCCAGCGCATCGTTAATACTGCTTAACCAGTTTTCCTTTCCGGAAATTATTTTATGCTCTGAGGCAATGCGGTAAAGATTAGCTGTATCAATTCCTTTGGTGTTAATAAATCCACTGTTGAGTGCACGGAAAATGTTTTTGAAATAGTAATCGCTATCAGCGACTTCAAGAAAGTTTATAAGTGCAATTGTTGGTGCCGAATTTTGAAGCAGCGTGCGGTCTGTAAGATTAAAGGGCAAGCCAACCTTTGTGAAAATATCTTTTACGATTGAAGAGTAATCTTGAACAAGGTTAAATGCTACACAGATTTTATGCGGCTCTGTTTTTTCTTCAAGCAGAATTGTCTTTATCTGCTTAGCTATAAGCTCAATTTCGCTTTCCTTGCTTTGTCCGCAAATAACCGACGGCGGAATGGGAAGTTTCTTTTTCACATTTGGCGAGCGAACCTTGAACAGTTTCTCCCGGATCAGTTTGTGGAACTCATTCATATCCGGCACACGCTGATCTTTAATCTCTGCAAAGCCGGTTGTTTCAAGCTGCTCAAAAGTTTTTTGAAGATGCGCAAAGAGAAAATCATTCTCCGGTTGGTAATCAATCGAGGCAAATAGTTTTGCCGAGTGTGAAAGCTCGTTAATAATTTCTATTTCCGGTTTGGCAAATTCGCTAAAGCCGTCTATAAAAATGTAATCAACAGCACCATAAATTTTGCTGAAGTTCTGTGCGAATTCTTCCGGCTCAACTTTCAGAAGCTCACCATAAATATCTCCAAGATCATACGAGCGTAACTTCAAACATTTATCTTGGTAAGCTTTGTAGATGTCGGCAATATCAAGCGCTTTGTTTTTTTCCGAACCGGATAGCTTTTCAGCTTCAGCAGCAAGTGTTTCCGGAGAAATTCCCTGCCGTTTATATTCAATAATTACATTTCTAATCTTATCAAGCGTACCGGCTGGAATGTCTTCCCGGTACAACGATAGATATCTAAACTTTGTCTTTGCAGAAATCTGCCGGATGAAAACCGACGAAGCCGCCTCGCTGATTGGGTGAAACGGTTTTATCTCACTCAAAAGTTTGGATGTAATTGTGGAAAGAGTTTCAATTTTAATTTGATGCGCTGCAAAGTTTGGCATTAGAGAAATTATTTCTTTCTTCAGCGTTCTTGTTTTGCGGTTCGTTGGAACGATGAAAAGGATTTCGTCAATCGCACCGGATGAAATTTTCTCATTTACTATTTCATCAATATCAATTGCTTTTATTTTTTCTTTGGTAAGAATCATTTCTTCAATATCAAATTTCTGTACGAGGCACGAATCTGCTCGTGGTTTTCAATTCCAAGCATGTGCTTCACAAAATTGAATCTTCGCGTCGCATCACTTTTACCAGCCATGAGCAAAGTTTCCAGCTCAAGAAAGTTACCTAATCCTTTTACTTCATCAAGATGAACGCGGGTGTTATCGTACAGATAGAGTTTGCGCTTCTTTTCTACAACGGCTTCAATATTAAGAATGCTTTCCAAATATTTTTCCGGATTCTTCCCGCGCAAATCCAGTAATTCGTAATTGCTCCATCGTTTTCCCTTTTCATCACGCAAATATTTTATCAAAGTAAAAGACTTTCCTTCAATCCGGAGTTTCAGTAAACCGCTTTTCGTTTTGTAGTAAACGTCTTTCTGTTTCAAAATTCCTTTAAATTCCGCCCCATTCTTTTTCAATGCTGATTCGATTTGTTTATGTGAGGTGACTTTAATTTTTAGTTCAAGATTTAGCGGCATAACTAAACTTTCCTACCCTTTTTGCTGTTAAATAAATGATAAAATTTTATCCCGTTGATTTTTACAAAAGAATCTATATCTTTCTATAGAAGCTTAGCAAAAGGAAATTAAAGATGAAAGTGTTTACAGCAGCAGCGCTTCTGCTTTTCAGCAGTTTTTTAACGGCGCAACAGATTGGACAGTTTGCACCAGATAAGGCACCTATCTCTTTTCCATCAAACAGTTGGGGTGCAGACATTATGTTCGGCGAAGGTGGTTTTGGTTTAGGCACATTTTATAAAAGAGCTATCACAAAAGATATTACAGGCTTTATTGATCTATCAATTTCCGAAACAAAAGATGATAGAGAAATAGAATACTATGATCCTTACTATGGCACCTCCTACTCGCCTTTCAAAGTTAACCGGTCTTTACTCGTGCCGCTTAATTTTGGTGCGCAAATAAGATTATTTGATGAAGTCCTAAGCGAAAATTTACGTCCGTATGTTATGGCTGGCGTAGGTCCAACTTTTGTTGTAACTACACCGTACGAGGAAGAATTTTTCAGTTCTTTTAAGTATGCTAAAATGCACTATGCGGCTGGCGGATATGTAGGCTTTGGCGCTTATTTCGGCGAAAGCACTTCCAACTTAATTGGAATTAATGTGCGTTATTACTACACACATTTATTTGGTGGTGGCATCGAAAATTTAGTTGGTCAGTTCCGTAATAACTTCGGACATTTTTATTTATCTCTAAATGTTGGGATTATGTATTGAAAAAAGAGCTTGCAAAATTTAACGGATTCAGCAAAGGGACATTTTCTTTCTTTGCTGACCTAGAAAAAAATAATAACGTTGAGTGGTTTCATAAGAACAAAGAGCGTTACCAAAATTTTGTTGTTGAACCAACAAAGGCATTTATAACAGAACTTGCCCCATTTTTGAACCGGCTGAATCCGGCAATAAGAACAGAACCAAAGTTTAATGAAACAATCATGCGCATAAATAAGGATATGCGATTTGCCAAAGGCGATCCTTACAGAAATTATTGGCTCATTCACTTTGGCAGATTCAAATTAGACAGCGAATTCTTTCTGTACTTTGAAGCCGGTTCTTCGGACATGGGAATTTTTCTTAACAGAACTAAAGAAGAAAAACTTTACTTCCGGCAAAATTTAGAAAAGTATAAAAAAGAAATCCGCGAGGTTTGTGCTAAGTATAAGATAAATGGAAATTATTCACTTCATTACTTTGAAAAGATGTCAACAATAAAATTGTTTGGCAAGTTTGATGCGGAAAAGCATTTAGACAAATTTTACGATTACGATATGTTTCTGCTTCCAAGTGTTAAGCATGTCCCCACAAAAATTCTTTACTCGGAAAACATTGTTATCGAAATGATAAAGATGATTTCCCGGCTGTATCCGCTTTACTGCTTTGCAATTTCCCCCCAGCCGTTAAAATAATTACAAAGGTTTGAAGATGAGTTTGGAGAAGTAGTGTAAAGCAATTAGGATTTACGATTTACGATTCGGGAATTATGAATTGTCTTTTAAATCCCAAATCCAAATTCGTAATTCCTAAATCCCTTCATTTCCACTTTATCGTGCAGCCAATTGTAAACGTTTCCGGAACTGAGATTGACTTTCCGGCAAGGAGCTCATCAATAGCGTTTCTCAAATACTTGGAACGGACGCTTTGCTCATCTTGCCAGTTGTCATCAATCTTGCCATGGAAAACAAGTTTCTGTCCCTCATCAAAAAGAAACACTTCCGGCGTATGAGTTGCGCCATAGGCTTTTGCCACTTCTTGGTCAGCATCCCGCAAATATGGGAAGTTAAATTCTTTACTTACAGCGCGCTTTTTCATTTCCGCAAATGAATCATCAGGATATTGCACATCATCATTACTGCTGATTGCAACTACTTGAAGTTCGGCTGAGTAATCCTTCTGAATTTGCTTAATCCTTTCTTCGTACGCCTGCACATAGGGGCAATGATTGCAGCTGAAAACCACAATAAAAGCTTTCTTCCCGCTGAATGAATTCAATGAATAATATTTTCCGTTAGTAGCTTCAAGATTAAATTCCGGCGCTTTAGAACCAATTGATAAAGTTGAGGTTGCCATTTCTTCTCCAATATGTTTTCTTGCTTTTTTAGCGTCTTTGTGACTCTGCGGCTAACAAAAAGATTGTTCACCGCGAAGACCTGCCTGCCGACAAGGCAGGCGCTAAGATACAGAGTATAACCAAATTAATTCTGATTGTAAGTTGTATTTTAGAAGCATTAAAATCAAATCTTAGCCGGAGAGCAATTGAAAAAGGAATTACTAAACGAACTATTTGAAAGTTACAATGATTACAAAGCCACCAGCATCCGTTCCGATTTTATTACACATCAAGAGCTGAAAGACAAGATCACCTTGCTCAAACAAAACAGCTTATTCACTGTTGAACAAATCGGCAAATCTATTGAGCGAAGGGAAATCTATTCTATAAAGCTTGGTAAAGGGAAAACTAAAGTTTTGGCTTGGTCGCAGATGCATGGCGATGAACCAACCGCTACTACAGCTCTGTTTGATCTATTTAGTTTTCTTTCTGCAAACGATTCGTTTGATTCATTACGGAATTCAATCCTTCAGAACTCAGAAATTCATTTCATTCCGATGATGAATCCGGATGGCGCGGCTCGCTACCAGCGCGAGAATGCGTTTAACATTGATTTGAACCGCGATGCATTGCGTTTCCAATCGGATGAGTCTCAACTACTTTGGAAGTACACAGAAAAGTTTAAACCGGAGTTTGGTTTTAATCTACACGATCAAAATAGTTATTACACAGCCGGGCGCTCAAACAATCCCTCTGCAATTTCACTTCTCGCGCCGCCAATGGATCATGTAAAGAGCATTAATTACACACGCGAAAAAAGCATGCAGGTAATTTTGAAAATTCGTGAAGCGCTCGAGCAATTTATTCCCGGACAAATTGCACGCTACAGCGATGACTACGAACCGCGCGCTTTTGGCGATAATCTTACACGAGCTGGGATTGGTGAAATTTTAATCGAGTCCGGTTTTTATAGAAACGATTACAATAAGGATTTTGTAAGAAAGCTGAATTTCATTTCGTTGCTGGCAGCTTTCGAAACAATTATTGAGAAAGATTACGAAAAACTATTCTATGCAGATTACTTCGAAATTCCGGGGAACATGCAAATGCTTTTCGATCTTCTTCTCCGAAATCTAAAACTCGAATTCAACGGAAGAAATTTTATAGTTGATGTTGGCATCAACCGAACAAAAAAATATAATTTGCAGAAACTAGAGTTTTACTATGAAGGTACAATTGCTGAGCTTGGAGATCTTTCTGTTTTCTATGGAATTGAAGAAGAGAACTTGGAAGGATATTCAATTCAATCTGAAAGTGAATTAAAGGTTGATGAGCCGGCAAATTTTCAAATCATTAAAGATGGCGAGACCAAATATGAAGTAGTGAACGGTTTTCTAAAGAGTCGTTAGTCTTAATTACCAACAAGTTGGAAGCAAATTAATTAACTTTGCCTTAGAATTAAATTGAATTAAATGTCAGTTATAGAAGAAAATAGAACCGAAGAAGAACTTAAGTTACTTTATGCTGATTTTCAGCGCGAAGCCGTTCCACACATGAACGCCGTTTTTAATTTTGCTTTACGTATGACAGGCGATGAAGACGACGCAAATGACCTTGTTCAAGAAACCTATCTAAAGGCTTTCCGCTTCTTTGATAAATTTGAAAAGGGAACGAACTGCAAGGCTTGGTTGTTTAGAATATTGAAGAACTCTTACATCAACGATTACCGGAAAGCTGTTAAAGAACCGAACAAAGTTGAGTATGAAGATGTTCAGAATTTTTATGAAAACGTTAAGTCCGACGAAATTGACAGCAAGCATTATGAACAAGATGCTTTCAGCAATTTGCTGGATGACGAAATAACCAAAGTTCTCTCTGCACTTCCGGAAGATTTTAGAACTGCAATTATTCTGAGTGATATTGAAGGATTTACGTACGAAGAAATTGCCGACTTTGTTGATATTCCGGTTGGAACGGTAAGATCGAGATTGCACCGCGCGCGTAAAATGCTCTATGCCCAACTTTACGATTACTCTAAAGACAAAGGTTACGTTAACAGAAAGAAAGAAAAAAGTAGGAAGTAGTTGTAATGATTTTAGATGAACAAGAATACATCGACGAAGCCATTAAGGACGGGAAAGTATGTCCGATGGTTAAAGAGGAAGTCGAGACAAATCACAAAATCCGCGGTGAATACATCATCCAGAAGTCAATTAAATTTCTGCTTAAAGATAGATTTTCCAGTAACTGTGCACCGGTTAAACTTTTCAATATCATAAACAATAAAATTACCGGACGCGACTCGAACTAACCCAGTCTCAAATGTTTAACATAAAAAATATTCTTGTCCCGACTGATTTCAGCACACTCTCACAATCCGCGCTTGAGTACGCACGCGATTTAGCAGATAATATGAATGCTGCAATTCACATCCTTCATGTAATTGATAAAAGCATTCCATTCCTACCGGGAAAACAAAATTTAAGCGAAGCAGAATTTGCTGATGCTCTTGAAGCTGATGCGCGAAAGCATCTCTCCGCTTTCAAAAAAGAAGTAGAAAGTGAATCTGATGTAAATGTAATATGTATGATTAAGCATGGAATTGATTTTGAAGAAATAGTGAAATACGCAAAGGAAATCCCGGCTGATCTTATTGTAATTGCAACACATGGTAGAACCGGAATAATGCACTCACTGCTTGGCAGCGTTGCCGAAAAAGTGATTCAGCACGCCAAATGCCCGGTACTCGTAATTCCAGCCGGCGATGAAAGATAACTTGGAAAATTGGGGCGCTTTCTTTAGTTTTACGGCGCAAAAATTATCAACAAGAAGGCAGGTGAAATAAGTTGGTAGGTATCACTATTGGAGAGAACGAGAATATTGATAAAGCGCTAAAACGCTTTAAGAAAAAATATGAACGTTCCGGAATCCTTAAAGAGTACAAGAAGCGTACGTTTTTTGTTAAACCGTCTATTGAGAAAAGAATGGATGAGATTAAAGCTAAAAGAAGAGCTTCTCGTGAACAAGCGATGAGAGATCGCAAAGGATAAAATTAATCCCGCCTAGGCGGGATTTTTTATGCTTGTTGCTTGGAATTACTTGAGCAACAACATTTTGTTTATCGTTTGATAATTACCAGCTGTTAAGCGGTAGATATAAGTTCCGGTTGGCAGTTCCGAAGCACTAAATTCCACCTCAAATCTTCCAGCCGGTTTTACTTCATTAACCAATGTAGAAACTTCACGTCCGAGAATATCAAATACCTTTAGGGTTACAAATCCAGACTCAGCTATTGAATAAGAAATTCTTGTAGTTGGATTAAAAGGATTAGGATAGTTTTGAGCAAGAGAATATTTCTCTGGCAATTGCTTTTCGTCATTTACAGATGTTCCATTCAACACAGCATAAATACTCATTGTGATTGTTGGAGAGTAATCTTGATAACCCAATTCTATTGTAGAATTTCCATCAATATCTCCAAGATAGTAAAGATATCCTCTTTGTTTTAGAATAAAGTCCGGTATTGTATCAACCGCACTGCTTCCCAGATGTACTTCAATTTCATTTGCTGATGTTCTAACAAAATCACCGAATCCATCTTTATTTATATCGCCAATTCCATCACACATCCATTTTCGGAAGCTATAAAATGGTTTCATTGGATCCATTTGCTTTTCGCCTAAGAAAACATCTCTCTTTCCGCCTGCGATAAAAAAGTCTTTATAACAGTCGCCGTTAATGTCACCTAAAGCACTTAGAAAAAGACCATATATTTGAGTGTCAGCAAACTGAGTGCAATTATCAAAGCCTAGTTTATTCCCGCCCCAAAACAGAAATGCCGTTTTGGGATATGGATTAGAATCTGTTTTCGAACTTACAATCAAATCATCACAACCATCTTTATTTACATCACCTAGCATAGTGCTATATTTGGCAAACTCAGCATATAGCAATCCATTAAGCTCTAAATTTGGAATTGAATTAAGGCTTTTACCACCAAAGTAAATAGAAATTGATCCCCAATAGTGGTCCATCAACCTTGTAACTATTATATCATCAAAACCATCTCCGTTATAATCCCCGTTTATCATGCAATTATTTAATGCAGAACATACTATAGTGTAATCCGGTTGCTGGAATATTGGTTTTCCTCCAAAATGAACTTGGAGTTCATACTGCGGCGGATTGTGTATGGCGGTCTGGTCTGCATAAATTGCAACAAAATCTTTAATTCCATCTCCGTTAATATCTCCTCCACCACATATTCCGTTAAAATGGAGTTGTGGTTTAGGATCAGTGAAGACTATTGTTTTCGTTGAATCAGCAGATTTGCCACCCAAAAAGATTTTAGCATAAAATG
>DAIEQT010000037.1 GCA_027347545.1 Ignavibacteria bacterium
CTGTTCGTTGAAAAATTCAGCTAGAGTATTTGCAGATATATCATTGTAATCGGTAATTTCTTTTGTATTGAGAAACTCCAAAAACATTTTAAGATCACTTTGATATGAAACCGCAGTATTATCGGAAAGATTTTTCTCGTAGCGCAAAATGGAAATAAATTCTTTAACGAACTGTTCCATCTAAGGCTATTCTTCCGGCTTTGATTCAAGTTCTTCTTGATTGGGATAGCGGATTCGGCGGTGGTGATGCCCCATCAAAATGCTCAAAAATGATTCTTTGATTTTTTTAATATCACTAAAGGTTAACGGCGCGTTATCGAGCTGCCCATCTTCAATTCGCGAATCAATTAAGTTGTTAATCACGTTTTCGATTATTTGCGGATCAGCACCGGATAGCGAACGTACTGTTGATTCACAGGCGTCCGCAAGCATTACAATTGCTGTCTCTTTTGTATTTGGTTTGGGTCCCGGGTACCGGAATTCTTCAACATCAACATTATCCTCGCCGTACAATGCTTTTGCTTTTTCATAAAAATAGCTAATTACCATTGTACCATGGTGCATCGGTATAAAATCAACTATTTCTTTCGGAAGACCATTCTTCTCAGCCAGCTTAATTCCTTTTTGCACATGCTCACGAATTAATTCTTTACTTCTCTCAGGCGCAAGATTTTCATGAATGTTGTTGGAATCGATTTGATTCTCTACAAAGCTTTCCGGGTCAAATGTTTTTCCAATATCGTGATAGTAGGCGCCGACTTTTGCGAGTACAGCGTTGGCACCTACAGCTTCTGCAGTTGTTTCAGCAAGCGTACCCATTGAAACTGAATGACTAAAGGTTCCTGGAGCGTTTTTAGCTAAATCTTTTAGTAACGGACGGTTCAAATCTGTAAGCTCAAGAAACGTTAGATCTGTAGTGAGGTTGAAAAGTTTTTCAACAAAAATTATTAATCCATAAGTCAGAACAGGGCTGATCAAAGCGTTGAATGCAGAGAAGGAAAGACCTGCTAGCATTTCATAAACTGAATCGAAACGTTCTAAGCCAAATGCAAGTATGGTAAGGAAGTAACCAAGCAGAATATAAAGAAATGAACGGTAGATTTGTGTCCTGTTTTTAATATCTCGGACTGTGTATGCCGCCAATCCGCCGGCAACAATATTTGTAACTGCAAAAACATAATCGTTCCCTCTGAGTGCACCAACAATAAGTGAAATAACAACAGTAGTATAGAAACCAATTCTTGAATCAAAAATTATTGTGAGAAGCATTGAAGCAACTGGTACTAGAATTAGATATTCAATCGGTGAGGAAACGTTTATGTTGTAAACAAGATAAGTTAAAAAGCTGATAAACAATGCAACAATGGAGATTAATCCGATTGTTAGATTATCAACAAATATTTTAGGGCGGAAGAGATGAATGTAAATCATCAACGGAAGCATTACTAAAAAGATGTGAAGGAACTTTCCTATGTTCTGAAGGAATTGACTCCAAAAGTTTCTTTCTTCACCTTTAGCAATCCTGTAAGAATCAATTTTCAGTTTCGTCTCTTCTGAAATCCTATCGTGTTTGGCAACTATCCTTTCGTTTTCATTAACAATGCCAATGTTCCGGGTAACTTTATCTATAGCGTTTTTAATAGCCTCTTCAGTAAGCTTTTGATTGAAAACTATATTAGGCTTTGCAAAGTGGTGTATGTACTCTTCAATGACTTCCACCAAGTTGGAATTGCTGCCAACCAAAGATTTTGCTTTAAAAGAAATGTACTCGTTTAGTTTATTTTGTTCTACAAAAATGTCTTTTGGATAAACATGCTCATATTTACCATTGCGCAAAGCAATTGTATCTGAGTTGATGCTGTTGCCAGATGTACTTAGTAGACCTACATTAAAAATTTCATTCAGGGTTGATTGACAATTTCGAAGTAATTCATTTAAAGTAACTCTTTTACCAAAGACATTGATTTGTGGTGTTTTGAGATATTGCAACTTTGTTAAAGCATCTTTGCTCAGAATTGAGTTCTCAGAAGTAAAATTTGCCCTGTTAAAAAGCTTAACTAAAAAGGAGCTATAGCTCGCCATCGAATCGAGCATCTGTTTCTGCAAAGATATATCACGCTCGAAAATCGGCATTACTTTTTTGAGTGCCAGATTTGTCTCAGCTTCGTAAATTTTATGGTCTTTAAGAATTTCGAAAGTAGTGGAAGCAATTAAATCATCATGTATCCAAATTGAACCAACTGTAATCTCAGATTCAAGCGATTCACCCTTGGGAAACATCAATACAATTAGGGATATTGTAAAGAGAACAACAAGAATTTTTATTCTCTTGCTGGTTCTAAGCTTCGATTTAACTTCCGGCGTAATCATTCTATTTCTTGGCTTGCAATAACATCTTCAAGAATTCGGCTGAACCATCCTCATTATTGTTCTTTTTCAGAACCAAATCTGCCATTCTTTTCAATTCCGGTACTGCATTTTCCATCGCAATTTTAAGTGAATCATTCTCGAACAAAGATTTGTCGTTGTACCAATCTCCAACAACAGCTGTTTCTTTCATTTTAATTTTGAGATGACTCAGTAGCCGTTTTAAGCCGTCCCCTTTACTGCTGCCCATCTTTCTAATTTCCACGTAGTAGGTTCCGCCTTGCGATTGTGATTTATAAAACGCTGTTCTCACACCAAAAGTATAAGGGAAAGACATTTTACTGGAAACATGCTTCACATTATCTTTGTAATCACTAACCATTATTACTTCTAAAGTTCCATCAAGATAATTATCATAAGAAAAAACTTGCTGATATTTTGCTCCAAATTTATCCATCAGTTGAGGGAACAATGAATTTTCTTCTGTGAAGTAAATTGCTTTATCATGGCAGAGCGCAACTTGAACCAAATACTTATCGGCAAGATTAAGCGCACGCTGAACATATTTTATAGGCAGATGAGATTCGAAAATACTTTTATCGCCGGGATAACGCTGGATGAGTGTTCCATCAAGCGTGATGAGAGGGATCTTGATACCAAGTTCGTCTGCGTGATTTGTAACGGCGCTGAGCAGCCTTCCGGTTGCAATAGAAAACTGAACACCAATAGAAGATAATTCCTTAATTAAACTTTTTGTTTCTTCTCCAATTTGGTTCTGATCATTAACCAGTGTTCCATCAAGATCGAAAACAACCAGTTTAATTCTTTTTAGAATATCTTTATCAATCATTAAAAATTTCGCGCTGAAATATTTTCGAAATGGTGCGTGGTTCCCAAAGTATTAAATGGAAGAACAATTAAATTGATTCTAAATCTTTAATCGCTTCATTAACAGTGTTGCAAATAGTAAGAACACGGTCTAATTGAGAAATTTCGATTAGTGTCTTCACGTTTTTAGTTGGTGAAGCCAGACGGATATGTCCTTCATTAGATTGAAGAATTCTGAAGGCAAGCAGAATAGAGCTTAATCCCGAGCTATCACAATAATCAACTTCTGAGAGATCAATAATAAGTTTGCGTACATCTTCAGTGTGAAGCAGAATTGTAAACTCGCCCTTCACAAAGCCCGCAATAGATGCATCAAATCTTTTCTCGCTCAATTTAAAAATGGCTATATCGCCAATTTTCTTTAGCTCGTAATTAAAATTTTCGCCCATATTCTTTCTATCTTTTATTGATACAAATTTACAAATAAAGCCTATTAATCCCAATGTAAACAATCAAAACATACTTAGATGTTCCAAAAACTTAGAATAAGCCGCCGCCGGCTCGCTTTGCTTGCTTTCATAAAGCAGATTATAATATTC
>DAIEQT010000421.1 GCA_027347545.1 Ignavibacteria bacterium
TGAACTTGATAGAGCAAAAGAATATCTGGTTGGCAATATGCTTATGAGTTTGGAAGGCACAACTAACCGGATGATCCGAATGGCTCATCAGATGATTTATTTTGATAAGATAATTCCGGTTGAAGAGACTGTTAAGAAAATTTACAAGGTAACAAAGGAAGACATTCGCGATCTTTCTAATGAATTGTTCGGAGAGTCAAGTTTAACAGATAAATTCGGCGAATTTGAAAGTTGCTCGCTGACAAGAGTAATTCTATCTCCAAAAAATTTATTGCCTAGAAAAGCATAGTAAAAGGAAAAGATATGCCGACAATTACAATTGACGGAAAGCAAATAGAGTTTAAGCAAGGACAAACGGTTATCGAAGTTGCATACGAAGCCGGTGTTGAAATTCCACATTTCTGCTATCATCCAAAACTTTCCATTAGCGGAAACTGCCGTGTTTGTCTTGTTGAAATAGAAAAGATGCCAAAGCTGGCAATCTCTTGCGCAACTCTCGCTGGTGACGGAATGGTAGTTCATACTAATTCTGCAAAGACATTGGAAGCTAGAAATGCTGTAATGGAATTTATTCTCATTAACCATCCGCTGGATTGCCCAATTTGCGATGAAGCCGGCGAATGTAAACTTCAAGATTACGCATACGCACATAGCCGCGGAGAAAGCCGCTTCGAAGAAATTAAAAACAGAAAAGAAAAACGTGTTCAGCTTGGACCAAGAATAAAATTTGACGGCGACCGCTGTATTTCATGTTCACGCTGTATTAGATTCTCTGACGAAATTGCAAAATCAAACCAGCTTACATTTACAAACCGCGGCGATAAAGTCACAATCTCAACATTCCCGGGTGAATCGTTTGACAATCCTTACTCAATGAACACAGTAGATATTTGTCCGGTTGGCGCGTTAACCAACAATGATTTCCGCTTCAAATCCCGCGTTTGGGAAATGTCTTTTACAGATTCAATCTGTGTTGGCTGCGCCCGCGGATGCAATACGGAAATAGGCGTTCGCAATAATGAAATTTTGAGATTGACACCACGCCAGAATGAAGAAGTAAACAGTTTTTGGATGTGCGACAATGGAAGATTAAACACTTTCAAAAATGTAAATGCTGAAGACAGAATTGATGGAACGTTTGTTCGCAAAGAGGGACAGCTTCAAAAAGTTAACTGGGATGAAGCGCTTGAAGTTGCGGCAAAAAGTTTAAAGGAATACAAGAGCGGAGAAATCGCTTTTGTCGGTTCAGCGTTTGCAACTTGTGAAGATAATTTTGTTTTGGCAAAACTTGCCAAGCAATTAAACATTGCCAGTGTTGATTTTGCAAGACATTCTGTTGCCGGCGACCAAGACGATATTCTGATTCGTGAAGATAAAACGCCAAACACAGCCGGTGCAGAATTGGTTTTCACTAAAACAAATGGTGCAAAGCTGGAAGGAATTTTCCGTTTGATTAAAGAAGGAAAAGTTAAAACACTTTTCGTAATGGAAGATGATCTTGGTTCGATTAACGATGAATGGGAACAAGCTCTTGGAATGTTGGATTTGCTGATAGTTACTGCAACCAATTCGAATAAAACAACCGCACTTGCGGATATTGTTTTCCCGGCTGCATCGTATGCCGAAAAACATGGTACGTTTGTAAACTTTCAAGGAAGAGTGCAGCGTATCCGTCCGGCAGTTTCTCTTGATGAAATGGACCGCGCCCTTGATGGAATGAACATGAGCCGCTGGGATAAATTTGGAACTAAGTTTGACCGCTGGAATCAAGGACATAAATATGATGCAAAGCCAAGCTGGAAAATTTTAGCTCAGCTTTCTTCTCATCTTGGCGGAAAAATTAAATACGAAATGGCAGAAGAAGTGTTTGCTGAAATTGCAAACTCAGTGGATGCTTTTAAAGGTTTGGATTATGATGAAATTGGTGAACTTGGCATTCAATTAAAGATTAGTGAAAAAGTAGAAAAATAGAACGCTGATTTTCATGATCATTATGATTAATTAAGATCTTAAAAAATCATAAGCATCATAATTAATCTGCGTTCTATTAAAACGGAGCTTAGATAAATGACCATTTTGGAAACAATAATTATTGCTCTCATCAAAATAGTTTTAATAATTGTTTTGATGTTGCTCTCAGTAGCTTATACAGTTTACTTTGAGAGAAAAATAGCTGCGTGGGTACAAAATCGAAAAGGCCCAAACAGAGTTGGCTGGCTAGGTTTGCTTCAGCCATTTGCGGATGTCTTTAAACTTCTTTTGAAGGAAGACATTGTTCCGGAAAAAGCTAATAAGATTTTACACACACTTGCGCCCTTCATTGCTTTGTTTGTTTCGTTCGCTACTTATGCAGTAATTACAATTGGTCCCGCAGTAGAAATTTTTGGTTATAAAATAAATTTAGTTGTAGCAGATGTTAACATTGGAATACTTTACGTTCTAGCGTTAACGTCACTCGGAGTGTACGGAATTACATTTGCCGGCTGGTCAAGCGGAAGTAAATATTCTTTGCTTGGCGGTATTCGTTCTTCCGCACAAATGATTTCTTACGAAGTTTCGATGGGATTTTCGATTGCGGGCGTAATAATGCTTTCGCAATCGCTTAGTCCGATGAAAATAGTTGATTCTCAATATGGCTGGATGTGGAATGCTGTTGTTCAGCCAATTGGATTTATTACTTTCTTAGTTTCTGCTTTTGCAGAAACAAACAGATTACCATTCGATTTGCCGGAAGCCGAGCCTGAACTTGTAGGCGGTTATCATACAGAATACAGTTCGTTTAAGTTTGCCGGATTTTTCTTAGCCGAATATGCAAACATGATTGTTGCAAGCATGATGATTGTAACTTTGTACCTCGGCGGTTATCAAATTCCTTACATTGATAAGCTTGGACTCAATTCTACTTTATTAGTATTTCTGCAAATAGGTGCGTTCTTGTTAAAAGTAGCATTCTTTATGTTTTTCTTTATATGGGTTAGATGGAGTCTGCCAAGATTCAGATACGATCAGCTTATGGATTTAGGCTGGAAAGTGATGTTCCCGCTTTCATTATTAAACCTTGTTTGGGTTGCACTTTTAATAATGATTTTTGGATTCTAAAACCGGAAGGAATAAGATGGCTGAAAAGAAAAGATTAAAAAATCTTACGTTTCTAGAAAAGATGTACATCCCGGAAATTGTTAAAGGATTGGCTTTGACATTAAAGCAGATGCTTTCTCCAAGTGTGACAATGCAATATCCTGAAGTAAAGTTTGAACCGCCGGCATCGTACCGCGGTCGTCCGGTGTTGGTGCAAGAAACTAATGGAACCGAAAGATGTGTTGCATGCGGATTGTGTTCACGTGTTTGTCCGGCATTAGCAATAGAAGTTCAAGCTGCAGAAACTGAATTAGAGAAAGAAAGATATCCGCAAAAATTTGAGATCAATATGCTGCGCTGCATCTTTTGCGGCTTCTGCGAAGAAGTTTGCCCGGAAGAAGCAATTGTAATGAGTAAAGATTACGAGCTGGTTTTCCAAAACCGCGAAAGCGCTATCTACGGCAAAGATAAATTGTTAGTCCCGGTTGATGAATTGAAAGATAGGATAGACTTTCTTAGAAAGTTTAAGAAATAAAAAATGAAACCCCGCTCATCGCGGGGTTTTTTGTTTTTGACACACCAAACTGCTTCCGCTTTTCACAAATAAAAATTTTATTGACAATTCCATTAAATTGTTACATATTACTATTGTAATAGTTAACTATTACAATAAGCCAATTTTTAGAAGTGAGAGGTGTTTATGATTGAATTTAAGCTTGATCCAAGAAGCGGTGTCCCTTTCTATAAACAGATAGTTGACCAGATAAGGTTTGGAATTTCCTCTGGAAATCTAAAAGTAGGGGAACAACTACCAACTGTTAGATCTTTAGCAGTTGAGCTCAAAATTAATCTCA
>DAIEQT010000428.1 GCA_027347545.1 Ignavibacteria bacterium
AATTTTACAATATGATAGCCGTAAGTATTACGGTCAATTTCGATTCTCTTTGGATAACTTATATCGCCTTCCTTAAGTTTGTACACAACATCTGTAAGCCCCTTATCAAGCTGGCTGCTTTCAAAAGTACCAATCTCACCGCCAAAACGAGCGTTCTCTTTATCATCGCTATACTTCTTTGCGTAGTAATCGAATGTATTTACTTTGCGAACAATGCTGTCGCGAATGTCATTCAAGAATTCGATGCTTCTTAAATCTGCTTCATCGTCAGCTTTAATCTTGATTAAAATATGACGAGCATGAATTGCATCGCCTCTGCGTTCAATCATTTGGATGATATGGAATCCGAATGGTGATTCTACAACGTTGGAAAGCTGATTTGGTGCGAGAGCATAAGCAGTTGCTTCAAATTCCGGAACAAGAACGCCCCGTTTTTGGAATCCGAGATCGCCACCATTCTGCTGACTGCCGGGATCATCCGAATATTTTTTTGCCATCTCAGCGAAATCTTTACCACCTTTAATTGAATCGAGCAACGACTTGGCAAAGTCTCGAGCTTTTTGTTTTATACGTTCGCCGGTTTTAGGATTTTGGAAAATATGGTAGATATGAAACTTCTGCTGCACAATAGGTAGTGAATCCTTAATAGTGCTGAAAAATTCTTCAACCTCTTTGCGGGAAGACTCAACTTGACCAAACTTTTTCTGCTGAAGCATTTGAGCCATTATGTTCTTGCGTGTATCGTCTTGCAGAGAACGCTTAATTTTTTCAATCGGCATTCCATAAACTTGCTCTAGTTTTTCGCGGGAGCCATACTGCTGAATGAAATAATTTATCTGATATTCCGACTGCTGGGTAACTTGCTCATCGGTAACTTTGATTGTGTCCATTTCCGCTTGAGCATACATTAACTTCTCTTCAATTAGCGAATTCAAAATTGCGCGGCGAAGTGTAGAATCAGCCGGATTCATATTTCTCTGAGCTGCTTCCATATTAACACGAAATTCCAGTTCAGACTTAAGAATAATTTCGTTATCCACAACCGCAATAACTTTATCTAAGACTTGAGCATTAAGCGAAACAGTTACCAGCAAGAGCAAAAATATTTTTTTCATTCAGTGTACCTCTCAATTTCCAAATTATGTTCTTCCAGCAATTTTTTGATGTGTTCTTTTACAAACTCTTTTTGTTTCAATACTATTAAACGTTTTCTAGCATTCTCTTTTTCAATTTCATGCGGGGCTATAGAATCTGCCGGATACTTTGCAACTAGTTGAACTATAGAAAACATTCCTGGCTCAACTTCCAAGACAATACTTGCTTCATTTACCATCAGCGAATTAACTATTCTCAGCAAAATTGCCGGTTGTAATTCGCTCCGGTATATATTTTCAGAACTAAATGATAAAGTGGAATCGGTTCTGAAAAAATCCTTCGCTTTATTCCAACTGCTTTCTATTATTTTGCTTCTAACTTGCACGGCTTTATCAAAGGCGTTTGTTCTCAAAAAGTTTAACTTGAACAAATCATCTTTCAGCCGAAAATCATCTTTATAATCATTAAAGTACTTTGCAATTTCTTCATCATCAGGAGTTTGTTCATTCTCTGAAAGAAGCTTTTTGATGTAAAAGGTGCCAGCAAGTTCTTTTTTACTTCTGTTCAACAATTTTATAAACTCAGCATCATCCAAAACTCCATCTTTTGCTGCTTCTTGATAGAGTACCTCTGTTTCAATCCAGTCATTAATAAATTCATCTTTCAGTTTAGCACTATTCGCTTTTGCTGATAAAGCAGAGTCCAGCATATTCTTAGTAAGGACAGCCTCATTCACTTTAACAACAATCTTCTCACTCTTTTGTTCTTCGCTGCAAGCAACGGCAAGAGTTATTAAAGTGAATGATAATAATCGGAGACTAATTCTTGAACGCGTTCTCAAGCTCCTCATAATTTATGGTTGGTTTATAAAGATTCTTTAACTTGGTTAAATATTCATCCTCAAGTCTTTTGCTTTCTGCTTCTTGTAACATGCTGGCGGCTTCAGGCTTAGCTTCGTCAAAAGTTTTTAATCTTGCAGCGTCTTTTCTTATCAATTTAACAAACGACCAGCCGGACTCGAATTTAAATGGCTTAGATACATCGCCCACATTAAGCAAGCTGTTTGCATTACGGGCAAGTTCATTTGCAGTAATCTCAACAAGACCGTAATAACCCGGTTTGTTTTCGAAGCCAGTACGTTTATTGTACTTGGTGTACAAAGTATCAAAATTTTCTCCGCCGTTTAAAGCAGATGCAACTTTAGCTTGCATTGAATCTTGTTCTACAAAAATTTCCTTAAACTCAACTCTGTTTCCCCAACGGAATTTGTCTTTGTTGGATTCCCAGTAGTTTTTGGTTTTAGCAGAGTCAACAATTGTTTTCTGCCAAACTTCTTCTTCTAATATTTTGAAAAGGTACATCCCATTACGGTATTCAGTCATTAGACTAGCGAACTCCGGATCAATCTTGTCGTAATTCATAGCTTTTTCTTTCACAACAAGTTCGCCGGAGTACTGTGCAATGGCAGCATCAATCGTTTTTTGATCAATACCTTTGCCGAGATAATTTGCATTCAATAAAAGGTAGTTGAACAAGCTATCAACTGTAAATTGCTTATTTGCAAACGAAAACAAAATTTCTTTGCCAACATTTTTAGCAATATTACTTTCATGATATGACGGAATGATTTTCATTGTATCTGCATTGGCAACTATCTTTTCGGCAATAGAATTATTCAAGACAAAATTGAATTCTTTCTTGAAGTTCTCAACAAGTTTATCATATTCGAGTTTGTATCTGCCACGTTGAAGTAACTCGCGTAATTCATTCTTCTCTTCATCATACGGTTTTTGCTGGCTTTCTCCGGTTAATTTTATCAAATGATAACCGAATTGAGTTTTTACAATTGGAGAAATTTCTCCAACTTTAAGTTTGAATGCTGCTTCATCAAATTCTAGGACTGTTCTACCATGCTCAATATATCCGAGGTCACCTTTTTTTGGTTTACTTCCCGGATCTTCAGAATATTGAAAAGCTAACTCGTTAAAGTCTTCGCCGGCTTTAATTCTCTTCTCAATCTCTTTAATCTTATTTAATGCTTTTAGCGTATCAATGATGCCGGTAGAATCTTGAGATGCAATTAATATGTGTTCGACACGTATAGAATTTCTTCTTGGGCGTTTATCTGTTGCTTTCAAGATGTGGTAGCCATAACCGGAAAAAATTGGTTTTTGATAAACTTGACCAACTTCCAAACTGTAAATCGCATCCTCTATTACCGGTAGATTTATCATGCCAGCCGTAAAATAAAATACATCTCCGCCACGCTTGGCAGTATTTTGATCTTTGGAATACTCAGCCGCAAGCTTTGCAAAATCTTCTCCTTTGTTTATTCTACCAATGAGTTCTTGGGCAAAAGCTTCCGTCTGCTGCTTATTTCTCGTTGAGTCTTCTGATAGGAATATATGGCTGGCGCGGTATTCAACCTTTCTTCTCTCGTAAAGCATTTTCATGTTCGGTTCATAAATTTCTTTTTCAAGCATTAACGTTGTACCGATATTAGCCTTGTAATCAGCGTATTCTTTTTTCATATCCGGATCTGAATTGTAGCCGCGGACTTCGCCATCGCGGAGTTTCATTTTGTAGTTAACAAAGAGATCTAAAAATTTCTTGTAGGCAGCTATGGAATCGGTTTTAGCTTTTTCAAGTCCACCCGAGTTTTTTACGTAGGCTTTTTCAAATTCATCTAAGTAAATTTTGTCTTTTCCAAATTCGGCAACAACTATTCTTCCGTTTTGAGCAGAACAAGAAATGAAGACAACAATTGCTGCAAAAACCATTATTAGCTTTACAAATCGCATTCAAATTCCTCCAAACTGGTATTTTTTAAGTGTGCTATTTTATCCAAAGGGGCTCTGAAAATCAAGGTAAGTATTTGACCTCGAGCTTGCTTTAACTACATTAATCTAAAGATTGTTTCAATAAAAATGGCTTGGTATTTCTCTCCCAGAAGGTGTCAAATTCGTATCCTTGAATTGACCGGCTGCTCTCGGCAAGTTGAAGCCGTTTTTCCGCCAGGCAAGCAAAAGTTTTGTCTATTTCAACGCCCAGATATTTCCTGCCGAGCTTTTTAGCTACAACCGAAGTTGTACCGCTACCAAGGAAAGGATCGAAAACAAAATCGCCTTTGTTGCTGCTTGCCAGTATCAGTTTGGCGATTAACTTTTCCGGCTTCTGCGTTGGATGTTCGGTGTTTTCCGGCATAGACCAAAATGGAACTGAGATATCCGTCCATATATTTGAAGGAAAGGTTAAACGGTAGCCGTTCTTTCCAACTTCCTTCCAATCTTTTGGCTTTCCATTTTCTTCGCGGTAAGGAGCTATAACTTTGCGAAGCAGTTTTACCTTTTCTGTATTGAATGTAAATTTATTGGACATTGTGCAGAACCAAATATCCTCAGAACTGTTTTTCCAATTAGCTTTAGAGCCTCTTCCTTTTTCGCGCTCCCAGGTAATACGGTTACGAATGATGAAATGCTTTTCCAAGACCAATGGAATTGAGATTGAAGAATGCCAATCGCCGCAAACATAAATTGATGCATCCGGTTTTAGCGTATGCTTGAGTTTGGAAATAAACTCGTCAAGATAAGAAGCATAATCATTGATGGACTTCTTTTGAAACGCCAGCGAATTAAAGTGTTTATTCAAATTATATGGCGGATCAATAAT
Source organism: Ignavibacteria bacterium (assembly GCA_027347545.1). Classification (GTDB taxonomy): domain Bacteria; phylum Bacteroidota; class Ignavibacteria; order Ignavibacteriales; family Melioribacteraceae; genus Stygiobacter. The sequence continues at coordinate 4,765 of DAIEQT010000428.1, forward strand.
GAGAAGATCAACAAACTTTTCCGGCAAGAATTCGAGCGCAGCAAACAAATCTTGGTGAATTGTTTTGTTGGCTAACTTCTTAGCTGAAACCGGTGAGTCAAGCATAATGAGCCCTGACGAATACTGGCTCATCTCGGCGCGTGTTAATTTTATTGTTTTATTCAGTGGCGATTTTGGCATTCAAAGTATCAGCCGCGCATTTAAACGCAGCATTAAATTTATTTTGCTGTCTTACCAAGTTCGATTGATTCATCAATCTCGATGAGTTTAACTATTCCTTCTTCGGTTGTATCAAGAGCTAAAACCATTCCTTGCGATTCAACTCCGAATAGCTTAGCCGGTTTTAAGTTTGCTACCATCAGAATTTTTTTACCAATCAATTCTTCCGGCGAATAACTCTTTGCAATTCCGGCAACAAGCTGGCGCTGTTCAGTTCCAAGATCAATCTGAAGTTTCAGCAGCTTATCGCTTTTCTTAACATTTTCAGCGGCGGTTATTTTACCAACTCTAAGCTTTATCCGCTTGAATTCATCTATCGTAATTTCTTCCGAAACTTCTTTCGGCGCTTCTTCAACCTGAGGAAGTTTATTCACTTGTTCTTCTATCACTTTGTCTTCCAGCTTTGTAAAAAGAATTTGCGGTTCGTTTAACTTTCGCCCCTCCGCCAAGTTTGTTTCACCAGAATTCAACCAATCTGTCTGCTTGGCATTCAACATTTCAAAAATCTTTGCGCTTGCAAAAGGGATTACCGGTTCAAAAATTTCTGCCAGGGTGTAAATAATGTTCAGGCAAATGTTAATTGTGGTTGCACACTGTTCTTTATTTGCTTTAGAACTTTTCCATGGCTCAGAATCATTAAAATATTTATTTCCGGCACGGGCAAGATTCATCATCTCAAAAATTGCGTCTTTAATTTTATAGCGCTCAAGCAATTCAGAAACCTTTACCGGCGCGGCTTTCAACTGCTCAAGCATTTCTTCATCAATCTTAGCAAGCGTTCCCCTTGCCGGAACAGTTCCTTCAAAATGCTTGTGAGCAAAGGTAAATGTGCGGTTAACAAAGTTTCCTAAGATGTCTGCAAGCTCACCATTTGTACGGGATTGAAATTCTTTCCAGTAAAAATCTGTGTCTTTTCCTTCTGGCAGATTTGCGCCTAGCGTGTAACGTAAAGTATCAGATGGGAATAATTCCAAAAATTCATCTACGTCAATTCCCCATCCGCGTGATTTGGAAAACTTCTTCCCTTCAAAATTCAAGAACTCATTTGCCGGAACGTTTTGAGGAAGGCAAAACTTATTTTGGTTCACATCATTCCAAGCCATTAAAATTGCCGGGAAAATGATTGTATGGAAAACCACATTATCCTTACCAATAAAGGCTATATACTTTGTCTGCTCATCTTGCCAATATTTTTTCCAGAGTTCAGACTCACCGCGCTTTTCTGATAATTCTTTTGTTGCGGATATGTATCCCAGCACAGCTTCAAACCAAACGTAAAGAACTTTGTTCTGAACATCATCAAGCGGAACTTTAACACCCCAATCCAAATCGCGAGTGATTGCGCGGTCTTTCAGAACATCGTTAAACCAGCCACGGCAATACTGAAGCACATTATCTTTCCACTTATATTTTTCATCCATTTCGCTAACATACTTTTCCAAACGCTCTTGAAACCTACCCAGCGGAAAATACCAGTGAGAAGTTTCTTTCCAAACCGGAGTTTCTCCGGTCATCTTACTTTTCGGGTTTTTTAATTCAGTCGGATCGTAAAGAGAGCCGCATCTTTCACATTCATCACTTCTGGCTTCTTCGTTGCCACATTTTGGGCAAGTTCCTTCAACGTATCTATCCGGTAAAAACTTATTAACTTTTTCATCATAGAACTGCATAGTTTTCTTTTCAACCAGCAATCCTTGATCGTAAAAACATTTGAAAAACTCTTGCGCGGTGGAATGGTGAATTGGAATGCTTGTTCTGGAATAAATATCGAAGCTCATTCCGAATTTTTCAAACGCCTTTTTGTTAGCTTCATGAAATCTATCAATCACTTCTGTAGGAGAAATTTTTTCTTTATCGGCAGTAACGGTAATTGGAACACCATGCTCATCGGAGCCGCAAATGTAGAGCACATCATCACCTTTTAGGCGTTTGTAGCGTACATAAATATCCGCCGGAAGGTAAGCGCCACTCAAATGCCCAAGATGGATTTTGCCATTTGCGTAGGGCAACGCCGATGTAACCAAAACTTTTTCTTTAGCCAAGACAAACCCGGAAATGTTTAATAATTGTGGGCAAATATAGGAAAATTCTTCTTTAGGAGTGACTGAGTGCCTAAGTACCTGAGCAAAAACTCGGTTTCTAAGGCACTCAGGATCTTAGGCATTTAGGAACTCTGCAATAAACTTCTTATGCAGTTCTTTATCGTTGTACTTATCATCTTCGGAGTTTAATTCTACGCTGGAATATCCGGAATGAATTTTCTTTATTGTGACTGTTCGTTTATCATCATCAACAAGATAGACAATTCTCCAGGTTCTGTACGCTAGAGTAAAGTCTTCTTCACTACTCGAGATACGTTTTCTTGAATCGTCTTTAGGGTAAAATTCCAGTTGAAGCCGGGCAAAATTAACGAGATTAATATTGGCATTTTCTTTCAGCCATGTAGTCTGCCCTTCCGCTTCCTTTGAGAAAACGACTTCAAATTTCTCATTAAAGTTCTTTTTAACCCAACCGGTTTCTGCTTCCGGGAATGAATCCGAGTAAGGCAAATATGGTTTGATATCGAGAACCGGCGAGCCATCCAAAATATCCGATTGAGAGATGTAAATTTTAATTCCTTCAACTTTTACAAGCTTAACACAACTCATTCCAATTTGGTTTGGACGGTATGGCGCACGAGAGGCAAACACTCCAACTTTTTTTCTTGTGTGGCGCGGAGGATTGACAAGCGGTTTCCAGTTATTGTTCAAATGAAATTGGTAGATAACCCAAATCCTTTCAAAACCATCCAACTGAGAAACCGCTTGCTCAAAATTTTGATGAGGCAGCAATTCAATCACCGATATTTCTTCCCCAGCAAGAATTCCTTGCCGGGGAGTTTCATACCGGTAAACTAAATCAGATTTCAAATATCCAATCGGTTTAAGAACAATTTCATCATTGGCAGTCAATCGTTTTCGTCCATATCAAATTATCGCAATTCATTCTTGATCTTGTTCCTTCTCTTAATCATACTCTTACTCTTAATCGCCTTTAAAGATTCAGATCAAGATCATGAGTAAGAGTACGAGTAAGAGTAAGATTTTAAATTAGCCTTCTAAACCTTTGTACATGTCTTCTATCAATCCTTTGTAACGTTCTTCAATAACTTTACGTTTAACTTTGAGAGAAGGCGTTAACTCGCCGGTTTCAATTGTAAACGGTTTATCCAAAACAGCAAACTTACGGACGCGCTCAAAATTAGCCAGTTTCTTTTGGAACTGACCGAGTTCCTTATCCAGCAATTCATAAATCTGTTTCATCTCTACAAGCTCTTCAACATTCTTGTACGTTATTCTATTTGCGTCGGCGTATTCTTTTAACGCCTCATAATCGGGAACAATCAACGCGCTCAAGAACATTCTTCTATCGCCGATAAGAATAAATTGATCAATGTATTTGCTTGCAAGGAACATGTTTTCAATTGGTGTCGGGGCGATGTACTTTCCGCCGGAAGTTTTGAACAAGTGTTTCTTTCTATCGGTGATAATTAAGAAACCCTCAGCATCAAACACACCAATATCTCCGGTATGAAGCCAGCCATCTTTAATTGTTTCGTCGGTTTCCTTTTTGTTCTTGTAGTAACCTTGCATAATGTTAGGACCGTAAGCGAGAATTTCTCCATCCTTTGCAATTTTAATTTCTACGCCCGGATAAGGTTTACCAACCGTTCCAAATTTGTAATCATTTACTCTGTTACAACAAATCACAGGAGAAGATTCGGTTAAGCCGTAGCCTTCAATAACAAGAATGCCAACCGCTTCAAAGAACTGTCCAAGTTCTCTAGAAAGTGCGGCACCGCCGGAAATAAAGAAACGTAATCTGCCGCCGGTTGCTTCACGCAGTTTATGGTAAACTAATTTATCGGCAAGTTTTCTTTTCAGTGAAAGGAAAATTGGTATTGGATGACCGGACTTTTTAGCAACTTGAAATTCTTTGCCAAGTTCAATTGCCCAATTAAATATCTTCTGCTTTTTCTCAGGCTGACTATCAACATTGCGTTTAATCTTAGAATAGATTCTTTCAAACAAACGAGGAACCGCAGTCATAATCGTCGGCTGAATTTCTTTCAAGTTCTGTGAAACCTTCTCAATGCTCTCTGCGTATGCTATAATTGCGCCGCATGAGAAAGCCGTATAGTAGCCGCCCATTCTTTCAAAAATATGGCATAGCGGCAGAAAAGAAAGAAAAATATCCGTCTCACCAATGTCAAAAACTTCGTGCGCGCCTTTTACGTTGGAAGTTATATTCTTATGAGTAAGCACAACACCTTTCGGCTCGCCCGTTGTTCCGGATGTATAAATAATTGTGCACAAATCATTTTCTTGACAGAGCTTCAAGCTGTCATCAAAGTAAGTAGGATTATTGCTTTGGAACTCAAGGCCTTTCGATTGAATATCTGCAAATGTGAAAACATCTTTTTCCAATCCCTTCTCATCGTTGTTCATAACAACAATAAAACGGAGAGTTTTGCAATTGTTACGAACCTTCAAAACTTTGTTGAGTTGAAATTTATTTGATACGATAATGCCAACTGATTCAGAATTGTTTACGCAAAATTCTATTGTTTCGGAAGTTGAAATAGGATAAAGAGGAACATCTATGCCGCCGAGACCAAGAATTGCAAAATCGGAGAAAACCCATTCTGGGCGGTTTTCAGCAATGATAGCAACTTTATCGTTGCGCTTAACACCCATAGCTGCAAGTCCAAGCGCAAACAAATCGGTTTGCCGTGCGAGTTCATCGTAAGTTATTCCCACCCATTGCTCGCCAACGCGGTGTTTCAGCGCCGGACGCTCCATTCCTTTCCCGAATTCCTTTGTCATTATTTGATACAACTGGGAAATCGTTTTGAAGTCTTTGTAAATTGCCATGCAACTCTCCTCAGAAGTTTGGAATCAAGATAAGGCGGGAGTGCTTTAGTTGCAATATGGATATAAAAAAACCGGAAACGGATGTTTCCGGTTTGAAAGGCTTAATAAAACTTTAGTTCTTTACTTCTACTTGTGAGATAACAAGATTATTCCGGCTGAAAGGTTCATCAATTATAAGTTTTTGTCCTACAGAAAATCTATTGGATTTAAGATTATTCCTTGATTTTATTTGCTGAACCGATACTCCATATTTCTTGGCTATTGTAGATACTGATTCCCCACTTTTTACATAATGAGTTGTACTTTTTCTTTGAGAAGTTACCTTAACAACTGATCTTACTGGGGTTACTTTATCATTTCCTATCGCTCTGCCAACAGCTTCGATTTCTATCCCATTTACAATATCTGTTAAGCGATAGATAATAAAACCATTTTTCCTATATGCTTCTGGAATATCCCAGCTTTTAATATTTCTCTTACTGGAATAACAAAAATTAACAGCATGTGTTGCTAAAGTATGCAATTCATTACCTAACGACATTCTTTCATAATCTGCTTGAGTTCTTGTCTCAACATATTTTGCTTTAGTATTTGTCTCACGATTGCTCGATAGACTTTTACTTTCATTATTAATTACTCCTTCTTCCAATGAGAGTATTAAGTAATCTTTTACATACTTATTATAATCTTCTTCAGAATTCAATTTCAATTTTTCCCCTCTTACAACTTCTTCATAGCGCCAATTATCGGGTTGCAGTTCTATGTTGATCTTTTCACCTACAGGCAAATCTAATTTCTTTGAGTAAGAATAATTGCCGCTGTTATCACCTTGTGAAATTATTAACTCAAGACTATAACTGTTTTTTTCTTTTGCAATCGGAATTATATACACAGAATAAAATGACTTGTTACGACTCTTATTGGATTGATCGAATAGCTCCATCTTTTCAAGATTATAGATTTGGAAAGGAACTTCGATAAATCCATAGTAAAGGGTTTTAACATCCCCAACACTTTCACTTCCCGTATTAACTGAGAAAGATTTTAAAGGAAAATCAGTTCTTTTTAAGATTATCTGATTACCATTTCTATTTGTCCTCACTAAATCAATCCCAAATGAAATTTCTTTAGCAGAAATCTGTGACTTTTTTGCTAAATCTCTGATTTTACTTTCTTCAAACGGATATGGTGACTTATCAACGACTTGAATTTTTTCAAAATCTTCCTCACCAGCAATAATTTTCAAGCTAACCTTAGATTTGGGGAATTGGCTTTGAATAAAGCTTACTTTTACTTCTTCATTCAATAAAACCTTTATGAACTCTTCACTGTACACCACATCATAATTGTAATCGTCAGGAGCTTTAATTGATTTCAGAGTATAAGTTATATACTTGCAATAGACTAAAATTGTATCTGTAAGAGTCCTTTTAGGGTAAAATGAATAGATAATCATCTTTGTAGCTTTTTCTTCCGAACCATTTCGAGCGGTTTGCGAAATATCTCCCTTAATGTAGCTCCAATAATTATCCGAAAAGCTATTTAGATAGAAAACATGCAGATGGGACATAACTCCTAAAGCCAAACTATCGTTTCCATATATAACACTTGTTAGGAAGCCATTTTCATTTTGGGTTGAAGCTGCAAAACCTCCAGATTTATTGTTTTCATACTTTACTTTCAAAGAGAATTTTGAGGTTTCAGTACGCTGAGCAATTAAGACAGCGCTAAAGATTACCATAAATATTATTAGTTTTTTCATGTCTAACTCCCGACATCATATTTTATTAAATCACTAAGTGTAATTTTGGTTGTTTTCATTTTCTTCATTTCATTTACAAATGCGACCTCATTTGAACTTTGACTCTTATGCTTGGTATTTGTAAATAGTTTCTTATTCCCTTCGTTCAAAATCGCTTTTTCTTTTTCCACAAAGACAGTGTCGACTCTGACTTCGTTTTTGGTGATGTATGTTTCTTTGGGCTTTGCAGTAATCAACAAAAACAATAGTAAAACTGCTGCTGCCGAGCTTGCATAGAATGCTATTTTGTAAAATTTGCTTGCCGGTTTCGGTTTGTTCTTTATTTGGTTTAGGTTTTCTACACAGAACAATCTAGTTTTTTCTTTAAGAGTAAGTGTATCGGTAAAAAGAGTTTGGCAATCATTGCAATCCGAAAGATGCTCAAACAGTTCGCTTTGTTTTTCCTTTTCCAGTTCCCCATCAACAAATAAATTGATTTCATATTCATAATGTTTCATGGTAAACCTCACTTTAAATACTTTCTTAAGTGCTCACGCACCCGGAACAATTTTACTTTTACATTATCAACTGTTATCCCCAGAATCTCGGCAATCTCATGATATGAATGACAAGCGTATTCCCGCAGATAGACTAACTCAAACTCTTCACTGTTCAGCTTTTTCAAAGCATCGTTAAGTGTTATTTTTTCTTCAAGTTTCGGCTCGTAGGTACGCTGGAAGTTTTCATCAATAAGAACCGGCTGGTTTGCCTTTCCATTTAGTTTCTTGTAGCAATAATTACGAGTTATAACTAGAAGCCAAGTCTTGTAGCTGCAATCGCCTCTAAAAGAACTTTGGCTGTTAATGAACCGGATGAAAACTTCTTGAACTGCATCCTTTGCGTCATCGGAATCTTTAAGGAGACTCATAGAATAATTCAGAATGTCGTCTGAATAAGAAGAAAACAATTCTTTAACAGTTTTTTCTTCTTTCACTTAAAGTCCCTAATTATTGGCTTAATAAATAGACCCCGAATGAGTGGAAATGTTACAGAATTTTATTTTTTACCGAAAATTTCTCCATCAACAACCGGTGTAACACAGATTAATGGATTTTGCGGCACTTTGAATTTTTCGAAAATTTCTTCGAAGAGCTGGTATTGAAGTCCTTGCTTTTCCAGTTTGCTAAACTTTTTGTAGGGCATGAATTCTCCCCTCTTGTTCTTCGGAGAATCGAAAACAAACGAAGATGCAAAATCTGTGTTTGCATTGTCTTTTAGGAATTGAATCTTCTCTTTATCATCCCCTTCGCGTTCGTAGGCTTTGGCTCTAAATGAAGTTACAGCACCGCTTTCAATTATTAAGTAAACATTCAAAATTGTTTCTTGCATTCATTCATCCTTGTGTTTTATTTCTACAGCCAATCTTTGTACAAGTTATTTCTTCTGTCACGCAAAAATAGTCTTTTGGCGTGCGAGTCTTGCACACTTTGCAAATCAATATCACAAATCAAAATCTCTTCTGATCCTTCAGCAGCACGCGCTATTACTTCGCCGCTCGGGTCGCAGACAAATGATTCACCGGAAAAGGTCAAATATTCTTCCGCACCAACTCTGTTGCACAAAGCTGTAAAATAGCCATTCTGAAAAGCCGCAGTTCTCATCTCTGCTTCATATAAACCTTCCGGCCATTCACCAACAGCACCGGCTTGTGGAATGAAAACAATCTCCGCACCTTTTAAAGCCAGCGCGCGCATGTATTCCGGGTAATGTCTATCATAGCAAATGGCTACACCAATTTTACCAAACTTAGTTTCGTAAACCGGTGCGCCGGTATCGCCGGGGGTATAGTAGTTTGTCTCACAGAAGTGTTCATAGTTTGTTATGTGAATCATCCTTGTGATTCCAAGTAATTTGCCATCGGCATCAATTACTGGTGATGAATCGTAAGTAGCTTCGCCGCATACTTCGTAGAGATTGAGAATGATTACAATACCAAGTTCTTTGGCTAAATCGGAAAACAATTGAGTAGTTTTTCCCGGAACTGTTTCAGCCAAATGAAACGGTTTAGGCGAAAGTCTCTGCGGGAAAAACTCGGTAAAAGCTAATTCTGCAAAACAAATAATTTTCGCGCCATTGTTTGCAGCTTTTCTAACTGCTTCAAGTCCGCGCGAAACATTTTGAGTTACATCCTCGCCTGCTTTTTGTTGTATCAGTGCAATTTTCATTTAGTTTTTATTTTTGATTACAAACAGTGTAGAAAAAGTAGCTAGAATGAATCCCATTTTACATAGCAAACTTTCAACCGAAGTTACAAACTGTGGTACAAAAAGAGCGATTATCATAGATGGAAGAAATGTGAACAGATATCCAAAGAAGAAAAGACGCGTAAGTGATTTATTTTTCGGATCAGTTTCCGCGCCCCACTTTTTATCAAGTATAATCATTGAGGCAAGAATCGGTAAATAGTAGAACGTTGCATAAAGCGGTCCAAGCGGATAATGATAAGAAGCATATAGCACGGTACACTTAACAATTGCAAACTGATCCAGCACAAATAAATAATACACATTAAAGAATAATGCCGGAATAAAAATTAACTTGTGATGTTTGCCAAGCTTATCAGCGTACACCAAAACTGAGTACAAGCCTAAAGGTGGAAGAAGAGTAATATCAAAGAAAGCGAGGTAAACCATGAATTGACTTTTCAATCCAACAAAGCAAATTAGGAACTCAATAAATTGATAGCCGAACAGCAATGCAATTGTTCCAATTACAAGTTTGTTAACTGGATTCTTCTTAGCAAAAATCAGAAGGTTAACAATGTAGCCTAATTCCAAGCAAGCAATTAAAAGTGAAACAATACCGTCGTATGAATTCATTTATCTCTCTTCATTAAATCAGATGCATAAGAAAAAATTGCGGGTCCGCCGCCAGTATGCCAGAACAGAATACTTTCATTATTTGAAAATTCTTTGTTCTCAATCATCCTAATCAATCCGCCGAAAACTCTCCCTGTATAAACCGGATCAAGAAGAATTCCCTCTTTTTCAGCGAGCAGTTTAACCGCATTTCTCTCCAGATCACCAACAACACCATAATCGTTTTCGATAAAATCATCACGGAGAATAACATCATTAACTGAAAAAAATTCCTTTAATTCTAATACGGAAGCAAGCTCGTTGGAAAGTTCGGTTATGTGTTCGTTGTAAGGTTTCTCTCCGGCTTCTCCTTTGTCTATTTTAACGCCAATCAATTTGGAATGAAATCCATAAAGTGATTTTCCAACAATCAATCCCGCGTGGGTCCCGCCGGAACTTGAAGCAAATACTGTATGATCTATTTTCAAGTTCTGCTCATTGAGTTGTTTTGTAATTTCATTAACAGCCTCAACATAGCCCATCGCACCAACTTTATTTGAGCCGCCGTAAGGAATTACATAAGGTTTCCTTCCCGCAGACTTAATCTCTTCAGCGATCATCGGGATATTTTCTCCCTTACGATATTGCAGCGACCAATGAACTTTTGCGTTGAAAAGTTTATCGAGAAGAAGATTACCCGAATATGATTCCGGTTCTTCACCTCGCAAAGCTAGATGGCATTCTAGTCCGCTCATAGCTGCGGCGGCGGATGTTTGTCTGCAATGATTAGATTGTTCTGCACCTCCGGTTATAACGCAATCGCAGTTTTGTGCAAGTGCCTCGCCAATTAGAAACTCCAGCTTGCGTGTTTTGTTTCCTCCAAAGGCAAGCCCGGTCATATCATCACGTTTAATATAAATTTTGGGACCACCGAAATGGCGTGTAAGATTTTCCAATTTTTGCAGCGGGGTTGGAAAGAAACCAAGTTTCTTTCTAGGCATTTCAGAGATTTTCACTTTTCACCAATTTACTTGTGTAGATTCTAAAAAGAACATAGACAAAATTTGTTGCTGTCATTTCGATGAAGCGCCGGAGAAATCTCAAGATAAAAAGATTTCTCCACAGCTCAAAAAAAAACTATTTTTTGTGTATAAAACTAAACTTTACTTAGCCTTTCGGTCCAACCATTTTTCCCGGGCGAACTACCTCGTCAAATTTTTCGGATGTTAGTAAGCCCAGTTCCATTGCAGCCTCTTTCAAAGTTTTATTTTCTTTGTGCGCCTTCTTTGCAACCTTGGCGGCATTATCATAACCAATTACCGGATTGAGTGAAGTAACAAGCATCAAAGAATTCTCAAGATGTTTTTTGATGTTCATATCATTGGCTACAATTCCAACAACACAATTATCTGTAAAGCTTTCGCAAGCATCTGCGATTAATTTTATTGATTGTAGAATGTTGAAAGCTATGATCGGCATGAAAACGTTGAGTTCAAAATTTCCGCTGGCACCGGCAAAGTTAATTGTAACATCGTTGCCGAATACTTGCACGCAAACCATTGTCATCGCTTCGGATTGCGTTGGGTTTACTTTCCCCGGCATGATTGAACTACCCGGTTCGTTTTCCGGCAAAGAGATTTCACCAATACCGCAACGTGGACCGCTTCCGAGCCAGCGCGCATCGTTAGCAATTTTCATTAATGATGCGGCTAATGTTTTTAGAACACCGCTCATTTCAACAAGCGCGTCTTTAGCTGCCATAGCTTCAAATTTGTTTGGAGCTGTCTTAAATTGTTTTCCGGTAAGCTCGGAAATCTTAGCAGCAACTTTAACAGCATATTCCGGATGAGTATTCAAACCGGTTCCAACAGCAGTTCCGCCTAAAGGAATTTCGCTCAAGCGTTTCAGAGCATCGTTTACTCTTTCCAAACCATTTGTTAATTGTTGTGCATAACCGGAAAACTCTTGTCCAAGTGTAAGGGGAGTTGCATCCATCAAGTGAGTTCTGCCAATTTTAATTATGT
>DAIEQT010000432.1 GCA_027347545.1 Ignavibacteria bacterium
CATTCCATTCAACTCACAATCCGCACTTCCATCAAAATCATAAAAGCACGTTTACTAAAATCATTAAGGCATTCGTAAATAATTTGCGCGTAATTGTTTTGATTCTTCCACCGCTTAAACTATTTACTCATACATCTGAGCAAAAAGTTTGTCTTCATTCCCTCCGTTCATTCATCCAAACCTTTTCATAAAGCAGCTCACAATTTGCATTCTTCCTCTCTCAGTTTTCACAATTCGTTCGTCATCACTTAAAATGATTCGCCTATCATTTGCTTTCAGCGTATTCGAAAAGCAAAAAGTTGTGCCGCAGGCATGCCTTCGGCATCGCTCATTCTTCGCTCCAACCTTTTCACTTTACAACCGATGCTTTTCTTTTTGTTCACAGTTTGCCAGCCTTCGGCTTGGCTTCACTGTTATTGCAAAGCATTGTTTTTGCCATACCGCATCACAATTTAAGCCGATAAAGGAATCCGGCCGTCAAGGGTATATAAACTCTCCCGCTATTCTATTAACAAATTTAAGTTAAGCGGGATTCGCCCTTGTACTGCCACCTTTACGGCTTCTAGTTCGCTTACGCTCACCTCCAAATCTTTTGCGTCTGGCAAAAACATATTTTTTTACACAGCATAAATCCGCCTTAGGCGGATAAAAGGCAAACTACATGCAAAACAAAATCTTACACATCGTTTCTAAGTGCGGTTACACTTTTTATCTGGTTTCTACTTCTTCTTGTCATCTGGTTCAAGTTCGTAATCGGGTAAATAATGTTTCAAAAATCTTAAAAACTCTTCCTCTCGCTTCTACTCCTTCATTTTTAGCTCAAGCATTCAATCAAACGGTTAATTCTTTTAGGGTATAATCATGCCGGTTCAATTCTTAGCTAAAAAAAATATAAATGGCTGGTTGTTTACTCTTTATCCTTTTCGCGGTTCTTTCTTTGTCTCTTTACATGCAACAAACGGCAAACCCTATTATCAAAAGTTTGCAACAGAGGCAAAAGCAAAAGAGTATTTCACTTTTATGTGTTCCAAGTTCACAGCTTTTCACAGCAAAGCAACAAAATCAAAAGAACCAACATTTTTTCAATAGGTGTATTATGTCAAACATTCAAAGACAAATGCTATTAAGGCTTCACAAAAGCTTAGTCAACAGTCAAAACTTTTTTGCCGCTCAAGACATTCTTAGTTATTTAATCAAAAACAAAATTCCTAAGCACAAATTCAATCTTTCAATTGTCCGGTTTCATTTACTCGGTCAATTCAATTATCTGTTAGTAAACCATCACTTTCCAAATAATTAGGTGTGTAATGCCAAATCTAAATTTTATTTCTGTCGCTTCATTCGCTCTTAAAAATCACTGTTCATTTATCGGCGGTCGCCCTTGCTTAAATGTTCTCACGGGTATTCAAGGTGAAATTATTTTTCTATTCAAGTCAAACTTTGCCGCGGGAATCCGTCCCTTCGGGAGAAATCTTTTTATTCAATGGATACGCTGGAACTTTGATTCGGTAAACTACCAAGAGCAGCAACTAAATTATAAATCGGTTCAATATGTAGCGGTATTTCTAAAGGTACCTCATAAAATAAACCGCAAGTTTTTACTCACATTCAAATCTTTTTCACAGCAAGCCCCGCATTTACTCGGCTATTTCTTAAACTAAAATTTATCCGCCTTTGGCGGAAAGGAGTGCACAAATGCGCTTAACAGATGAACAAAAACAACAATACCGGCAAGAGAAAAAAGATAAAATCATTCGTATCAGAAAAACGCTTTCGGAAATGACAGAAGAACAACGCCAAGCAATCGCTGACAAATTCGGAATTGTTACAGTTGAAGGACATTTATTAACAGCACACAATCAGTGTTTTTTGGTTGCTCAAAGTGAAATTAACTTTTCAATTGTCGGTGGATATAGACAATGGCAAAAAGCCGGAAGATCTGTAAGAAAAGGAGAACATGGTTTTTACATCTTCGTTCCATCCAAAACCAAAGAAGAATCTGAGAACTCAGCAGAAGTTTCTTCTGATGATGAAACACCATTCTTCTTTACAGCGGTAGTTTTTGACATTTCGCAAACAGAATTAATCACAGAACGGGAATCCATCCCTTCGGGAGAAGTATTAGAAAATGCCAACTAATCAATTTCAAAATCTTTGTGATACTTGGGAATGCTTGGATTATTTCCAAAGAACAAATAAAGCTAAACTAACTATCAATCAATTAAACTCATTCGAGGAAGTCAAAGACTTCCTCGCTTCTCAAATTGATCAACAAGAAAACGAAACCGCCAATGGCTGCACAAACATTGATTCAATCATTGACAAACAAAAAGGGAGTTAACAATTATGAAACTTCATGATTTTGCAACATCGCTAGTAAGTAAAAACCACTTTATTAAAGCTTCTTTCGGTGGATTTCAAGGAGCCGGAAAGTCTCGCACAGCAACGGAATTTATAATCGGTACATATAAAGACCTAAAATGTACCAAGCCAATTCTTATCATTGATAATGAGAAAGGCAGCCGCTTCTTAATTCCAATCTTCAAGAAAGCCGGAATCGAAGCCATTGCAAAAGACACAACAAATCTTTCTGATCTTCACGAAGCTTTTAACTTTCTCAGAAACAAAGAAATTGATTTTCTGTTTATTGATTCACTAACCAAGATATATTACAAATTCATCAAAGATTACAAACTCAAAAACAACAGAAGCTTTATGACCTTGCAAGATTGGGGAAAGATTCTTCCGGCATGGCAAGAAGAATTCTCAGATCGGTTTGTTAATGCTGAGGGTAATATTGTCTTTACCGGACGCGGCGGCTTTGAGTATGAAAAAGAAGACGATACCAAAGATGAAGATGGAAAGGTAATTGAAAAAGGTTCGTTTGTTAAGTCTGGTTTTAAGATGAAGATTGCCGGAGAAACTCCTTACGAAACTGATCTTAATGTTTGGATGCAGCTTGAGAAGGAATTAACCAAAGAAGGAAAACCAAAACAACAAAACATAGCTTATGTTTTGAAAGATCGTTCTGATACAATCAATGGCAGAATCTTTGAAATGCCAAAGTATAAATCATTCAAGCCAATCATCAATTTTATTCTTGGTTTACCAATTGGTGAAGTCGCTCAAGAAAGCTTTCATCAAAATCTAACTCCGGGTAGTGATAAAGAATATTATGAAAGGCAGCTTAACAAGAAAATCGAAATAGAAAAGATTGAAGCTCTTTTCGAATTAAATAATCTTGGCGCTCCACGTTCAGCAGAAGAAAAGAAAATAAAAGCAACAATCATTCAAAAGATTTTTGGTACAACAAGTAAAACAGAAATTGAAAGAATGGACCATAAACTTTTAGGACATCTTCGTGAGAGACTAAAAACTTTATTAGAAGCCATTAGAGAAGCAGAAAATGTAATGGAGGCAGTAGAGAACTTCCAGACGGAGAAAGCCGCGTGATGCGGCTTTTCTTTCGTTCTAAACAAAAAATAATTTCAGAGATCAACTCAAAAAAGTGAAGAAATTATATCTGTATGAATTCTCTTTCCGTTGTTTTCTCTTATCTTCTAAAATGCTAAATTGAGATTAGACCTTAAGCCAATAAATAAAATTAACGTTCTTGAAAACTTTGAATAATATTTTCGGTTTTGGCTTACCGGGAAATTATGCTAGAGGTTTTCTAAAAATATTGTTCGGAATGTTTGAGTAAAAAGTCCCTACTGAGTCCCTACCTGATGATCAAAAATCATCGGGATTATTGGACTTGTGGAAAACAAAAAAGCCCCAAAACGAAGTGTTTTGAGGCTTTTAGTGAGCTGGCGATGGGACTCGAACCCGCAACCTGCTGATTACAAGTCAGCTGCTCTACCAGTTGAGCTACGCCAGCATTCAACAATGCTTTCAAAATTGCGTGGCAAATCTAACACAAAATCCCAATACTGCGCAATAATTCCGCAGGACAAGAGTAAGAAAATTTAGTCTTTCAAAATTTCTATATTTGTTCAAAACCTTTTGAAACAATGACCAGAGCAGAACTAAAATATTACACCTCCTTAACTTTGAAAAAGAACCGCATAGAAGAAGCTAAATTTGTGGTTGAAGGAATAAAATTAATTGGAGAGGCTATCTCATCCGGTTTTTACTGTGAAGCAATTTTTTACACGAATGCCGTTAGTGATAAAGAAGAAGATTTTGTTGATTCACTTAGGAAGAAAGTTTTGCGTATTGAAGAAATAAGAAGAGAAGACCTTTACCGATTGGCAGATGTTAAAACGCCTCAAGAAGTGATTGCTGTTTTTTATAATGATGAAAAGGAGAAGGAGTTTAAAGGAGATTTAATTGTTGCACTTGAAAACATTAACGATCCGGGAAATCTTGGAACTATTTTAAGAAGCAGCGACTGGTTTGGTGTTTCAACAATTTTACTCAGCGAAAACTGTGCTGAAATTTATAACCCCAAAGTTATTCGTGCATCTGCCGGCTCAGTGTTCCATCTAAATATTTTTGAGAGCAATAATTTTTATCAACAGTTGGAAGAGCTGAAATCTAAGAATTATCAAGTTTGCTGTGCTGATCTTGCGGGAGAGAATATTTACAATTTTACTAAGAATTCAAGTTTAGTTTTAGTATTGGCTAACGAAGCAAGCGGTCCGACTGATGAGCTGCTTCGTCTTTGCGATATCAAAATTACAATACCTAGAAAGGGGAATGCTGAATCGCTTAATGTTGCAACTGCCTCGGCGATTATTCTATCGGAGCTTACCAAATAATAAATCCTGCCTAGTCGGGATTTCTCTGTTACTTAAAACTAATAGAAGTGCAAAAGTTTTTCACTAAAACTTAAGTAAACAATTCTGTCTCAACTAACTCACAGATAATATGTGCAACTGTTATATGCCCTTCTTGAATTCTTTGAGTGTTTGCTGAAGGAATAACAATTGGCAAATCAACTTTGTCTATTAATTTGCCGCCGGTTCCGCCTAAGAACCCAACCACAAATATATTTTTTGATTTAGCTTGTTCAACAGCTTTAATAATGTTTGGAGAATTACCGCTTGTAGATATTGCAATCAAAACATCACCAGCGTTTCCTAATCCTTCAATACTGCGAGCAAAAACATTTTCCCAGCCAATGTCATTTCCGCCAGCGGTAAGATTTGATGTGTCGGTTGTTAGTGCAATTGCCGGAAGTGAGGGGCGTTGAATGTGATGACTCAATCTAATTACAAACTCTGCTGCTATATGCTGGCAATCGGCAGCGCTGCCACCGTTTCCGCATAGCATTAGCTTTTTCCCGTTGCTGAAAGAATCCACCAAACTTTGCACAGCCACAAGAATTTCCGCTTTGCAGGCATTCTCTATTTTAAGTTTTACTTCAGAACTTTCTTTTAAGGATTCGACGATGAATTTTTCTTTGTCAAACATTGCTGCCTCAATTAACCAACTCAAAATAAAAAAGATTTCTCTCTGTTGTTTCCATGACTCGGAAATTTGGCAAGAAAGAAAATGGGTTTCAATCACCAAGAAAAAAGGA
This sequence comes from Ignavibacteria bacterium, assembly GCA_027347545.1. Lineage (GTDB taxonomy): Bacteria > Bacteroidota > Ignavibacteria > Ignavibacteriales > Melioribacteraceae > Stygiobacter. The sequence goes on from DAIEQT010000432.1 coordinate 5,528, forward strand.
TTGTCCGATACGATTTCATTCCTTAAGTTTGAGCCAATATTCTAAACGAAAATGAACGAGCTATGAAAAGAACCATATTATTCTGGGTGCTGGCATTTCTAATTACAGCCGGCTCTGCGGTTTACCAAAGAGTTACCGGACCATCCTACCCAAAGAGCGGTAAAGTAACTCTAGCGGGGAAAGAAATAAAATATAAATTGGAGCGCAGCCATGTTTCTTCTTCAAATTATTCTATTGAAATAGAAACAAACGATCCAGAAATCTCCGGCGAGTTATTCTGGCGTCCATATCTCAACAAAGGAGATTTCTCATTCGAAAAAATGATCGGCGATAAAGTTTTGAAAGCAGAATTGCCTGCTCGTCAAAAACTTCAGAAGTGGGAATACTTCGTAAAGCTTCAGAAAGGAAGTGAAGAAGTAACCATTCCGGGAGAGAGAGTTATAGTTATTCGTTTTAAGGATGATGTTCCGGGTTGGGTTTTAATTCCTCATATTATTGCAATGTTTGGCGCGATGCTGCTTTCAACTAGAACAGCCATCGAAGCATTCAACAAAACTGCAAATTTATATAAGCTAGCAGTTTGGACTTTGATTGTTCTCTTTATTGGTGGATTCCCATTGGGTTTTGCTATGAACGGCTACGCTTTTGGTGAAATGTGGGGCGGATTTCCTTATGGTAATGATATTACTGATAACAAAACTCTGATTTCTTTTGTTGGCTGGTTAGTCGCTTTCTACATGATCAAGAAAAATCTTATGCCTAAACTTTTTGTGGTACTTGCTGCTATCTTAATGTTAATTGTTTATATGATTCCTCATAGTGTTTAGACTAAAAGAAATAGATCAAGAGTAAGATCACGATCAAGATTGAGAAGAGACAAAAAGATGAGTGAAGTTTATTTTGATCATGAAAAATTGAAAGTATACCAGAAATCTCTTGAATTCTCCGGTTGGGTTACTGATAATATTCGCGAAATCCAGATCAAGAATTCAATCATTGATCAATTAGACAGAGCGTCATCCTCAATTGCTTTGAATATTGCTGAAGGTAACGGCAAATTTACCGGAAGAGATAGGTGTAGATATCTGGATATTTCTCGCGGCTCAGCGCTTGAATGCTCTAGCTGTTTGGATATAATGGTAGTAAAAAGAATGATTGAAAAATCTGTTCAAGTACAAGGAAAAAATATTTTAAAAGAAATTGTATCAATGTTAGTTGGATTGATCAAAGCTAGTTCTGATCGGGCTTATGAAAATCAAACTGAATATAACTCAACCTCTTAATCTTAATCATAATCTTAATCGCTTTTGAGATCTCTAGAGAAGATCAAGAGTAAGAGTAAGATTACGATTGCAAGCAGAAGGAGAAAAGAATGTCTTCACACGAAACTCCAGCTTCAAGCGGATTACCATCCAACGCTTATACCGAATTAAAACCGGGCGAACAGTATGTTCCTATTATGCCGCCGGCAAAAATCTTTCCCGAAGTAACTTCCTATTCTGTAGTAACCGGAATTTTAATGGCTGTTATATTTTCCGCTGCTGCTGCGTACTTAGGTTTAAAAGTAGGACAAGTATTTGAAGCAGCAATTCCAATTGCAATTCTTGCTGTGGGTTTGACAAATGTACTCGGCAAGAAAAACGGAATGGGGCAGAATGTAATTATTCAATCAATCGGGTCGTCTTCTGGTGCTGTTGTTGCGGGCGCAATTTTCACCTTACCCGGAATTTATATTTTGAATCTGCAAGCAACTTTCTTCCAGATGTTTTTTGCTTCGTTGCTTGGCGGATTTTTAGGAATCTTATTCCTTATTCCTTTCCGCAAATATTTTGTTAGCGAAATGCATGGCAAGCTCCCATTCCCTGAAGGAACAGCTACAACAGAAATTTTAGTTGCAGGTGAAAAGGGAGGCAATCACGCGCTAATTTTAGTTATTAGCGGTTTGATTGGCGGCGTTTACGATTTTCTTGTTGCAACGTTTGGCACCTGGGCAGAAATTTTTACTTCACGTGTTGTTGGAGTGGGAGAAGTTCTTGCAGATAAATTCAAAATTGTTTTCCGATTGAACACAAGCGCCGCCGTTGTCGGACTTGGATATGTAATCGGTCTTAAATATTCTGTGATAATTGTTGCCGGTTCATTTCTCTCTTACTTCGTTTTCGTTCCTCTTATTGCTTACTTCGGAGATGGACTCACAACAACTGTGGGATCGGGTGTTACATTGCTAGTTAAAGATATGTCAGCGGAATTAATCTTCAGAAATTATGTGCGCCACATTGGCATTGGCGCAATTGCGATGGCTGGATTCATCGGAATTGTTCGTTCATCCGGTGTTATTAAATCTGCAATCTCTTTAGCTTTTAACGAGATTGCCGGAAAGAAAGCTGAAAATTCTTCTGAAGAACTGCGTACACAAAAAGATTTATCCATGAAAATCATTGTGATTGGCATAATCGTTACGGCAATAATTCTATTTGTGTTCTTCTTGTTCGGAGTAGTATTTAATGTTCTTCATGCAATTGTTGGTTTGTTAATTGTAATGATAATGTCATTCTTATTTACAACTGTTGCCGCTAATGCAATTGCAATCACTGGCAACAATCCGGTTAGCGGAATGACTCTGATGACGCTTGTCCTTTCTTCAATCATTTTAGTTTCTGTTGGGCTTTCCGGACCAACCGGAATGGTTTCTGCATTGATAATTGGCGGTGTTGTTTTTACTGCACTATCCGTTGCCGGTTCTTTTGTAACAGATTTGAAAATAGGTTACTGGCTTGGTTCAACTCCTCAAAAACAAGAAAAATGGAAATTCGTTGGCGCCCTCGTTTCGGCCGCAACTGTAGTTTGGATTATTTCTTTGTTAGATAAAATTTATGGCTTTGCCGGCGGCGGATTGCCGGCCCCGCAAGCAAATGCAATGGCTGCAATCATTCAACCGTTAATGTCAAATCAACCGGCACCTTGGATGCTCTACATTGCCGGCGCTTGCATTGCATTAATTTTAGCTATGATAAAAGTCCCGGTTCTGGCATTCGCTTTAGGTATGTATTTACCGCAAGAAATTAATACTCCACTTTTAGTTGGCGGATTAATTTCTCATTATGTTTCCACAAGAAGTAAAGATGAAGCGTTAAACAACGCTCGCAGAGAAAGAGGAACCTTGATTGCTTCCGGATTTATTGCCGGCGGCGCATTGATGGGTGTTGTTAGTGTTATTATTCGTTCAACCGGTGCAAATTGGGTTATGACTGAATGGGCAGAATCTCACTCGGCAGAAATTTTATCGTTTGTAATGTTCTGTTTACTTTGCTTGTACACAATTTGGGATTCTTTGCGCGCTAAGAAAGACGCATAACCTAGGCAATGAAAAATTGACTTAGACACCCCGGTTTTTGCCGGGGTTACTATTTTTAAGGACTAATGTGGGTCAATAATTTTTCTCTCTGTTCTTTTATTTGCTAATTCCCAGACGATTTCGTCGTGGGTTACAACTTTATGTCGAAGGTCGAGGATAAAATACTTCGACCGAGTTAATAAAGGCCCTTCCCTTTGGTGGCTGTCGCATAATTAATATTTTTTAATAAATAGCCCGCAGATGACGCAGATTTAACGGATTTACACTGATAAATTATTGATTCATTAATTAT
>DAIEQT010000459.1 GCA_027347545.1 Ignavibacteria bacterium
ATAATGGTTTTGGATTCTTCTTTAGTGGAAGGAACTGAACTTTCGACCGCACTTGGCTTTGATGATGTTACAATGGAAATAAACATTACACCAAACCGCGCAGACGCATTGAGCCATATTGGTGTCGCCAGAGACTTGTGCGCGATTTTTGATCGCCCTTTAAAATATCCCGAAGTTAAATTGGCAGAAACCGGTAAGAAGTCTGAAGAACTTGCTGCAGTTGAAATTAGAGATGCGGAAAAATGTCCGCGCTATATTGGTAAAGTAGTTTCAAATGTAGAAATAAAAGAATCTCCAGAATGGTTGAAGAAGAGATTAAAGAGCATCGGATTGCGTCCAATAAATAATGTTGTTGATGTAACAAATTATGTTCTTCACGAAGTTGGTCAACCTTTACACGCATTTGATTTAGACAACTTAGCTCAAAAGAAAATTGTTGTACGAAGAGCTGAAGAAGGAGAGAAGTTTGTAACTCTTGATTCAAAAGAAAGAAAAATGAAATCTTCCGATCTAATGATTTGCGACGCTGAAAGATCCGTAGCGGTTGCCGGCGTTATGGGCGGCGAAAATTCTGAAGTAACTGTAAACACAAAAAACATTTTGATAGAGAGCGCGTATTTCAACCCATCATCAGTTAGAAAAACGGCTAAACATTTAGCGTTATCAACAGATGCTTCTTACCGCTTTGAGAGAGGAACAGATTATAACATTACACTCTGGGCTGCAAAACGTGCTGCGCAGCTAATTCAGCAAACAGCAGGTGGCGAGATAGCAATAGGCGAGATTGACGCCTATCCAAATCCAATTCAATCTCCTAAAGTTGAAGTTCGCTTCGCCCGCATTAACAAAATTCTTGGTTATGAAATTCCCAAGGAAGACGCTGAAAGGATACTGACAAATTTAGGTTTCGTAGTTGCAGAAAAGTCAGCAGAAAAGATTCTAGTTGAAATTCCTTCTTACCGTGGCGATGTCGAACGTGAGATTGACTTGATTGAAGAAGTAGCTAGAATTTATGGCTACAATAACATTCCCGAAATCAACAAAATCTCTATTACTCTTGAAGAAAAAATTGATCAATCGGAATTTACTGACCGATTAAGAAATGTTTTTAACTCACTAGGATTCTACGAAATTGTAACTAACTCTATGCTAAGTGAAAATATTGCTGCCAAGTTTGGAAATCCAGTTTCGGTTCTAAATCCACAGAGCAGCGAAATGTCTCACATCAGACCATCGCTACTTCCCGGAATGCTAACAACGGTTGCCAACAATCTTAAAGTAAGCGAAAAAGATTTGATGCTCTTTGAACTGGGCAAAATCATTAATATGAAGAACAACACCATAAGTAGTTTCGATGATTTTGATGAGACGGAGAACTGTATTGCAATCATAACCGGAAATGCTGTTAGAACAAAGTGGTACACAAAAGACAAACAATTCGATCTTTACGATTTGAAAGGAGTTACGGAAGCTTTATTAAGTAAGCAATTACCTGGAGTTGAAATAACCTTCGAAAAGTCATCCACTATTAGCCAAAATTATCAAAACGGTTTAAATGTTCTTGTTAACAAAAAGCTTGTTGGGGTAATTGGCGAATTAAAAGATTCAGTTGCGTCAATTCTCGATGTTAATCAAAAAACTTACGCTTTAGAGCTAAGTATAGATGAATTGAAAAAGATTAGCACTCCTAAAAAGTCATTTAATGAGTTATTGAAGTTTCCTAAAGTTTATCGCGATTGTGCTTTCGTTTTAGATGCCGAAATTGAGTCCGGGCTAGTTGTGGAAGTTATTAAACAATCGAGTACTAACCTATTGCATAATGTAATCTTATTTGATATTTTCCAAAGTGAAAGTTTAGGTAAGCATAAGAAAAGTCGTGCGTTTCAGTTAGAGTACTTTGATTTAGCCCGAACTTTGACAGAGGAAGAAGTTGAAAAAGATTTTAGAAGTGCGATTAAAGCAGTAGAGACTAAATTTACGGCACAATTAAGAGGAACTTGATTGTCAGAAACTTCAAAATATGATTTGTTCTTGGATGAACTTAGTTCTCTTGAAAAGCAAATCTATATTTATATTCAAAGGGGAACTGAGTTAGCCGAGACGAATCAAGGCTTAAATAACCGTATTGCCTTGCTAGAACGGGAAAACGAATCACTTAAGAAAAAAATAGTAGAAATTGAATCAAAAGTAAGTAGAACCTTGTTAAATGATCAGAACATCTTTGGTGACGATGCATTTAACGTTGAAGAAAAAGAAGCATTGAAGCACAAGATTTCAGAATTGATAGCCAGAATAGACTATCATTTACGTTCATAACAATATTGTTAGATGTAGGTTGGCATAAAATGACTGAGAAAAAGAAGCTTAAAGTAAAAATCTTTGATAGAGAATATTCACTCCTTGTTGAAAACCAAGAAATTGCTGCTGAGTTAGCTGAATACGTAAATTCTATAATGGAAGAAACACGCGACGAATTGCCCGATCAACCAAAAGATACAATAGCAATTATTGCTGCTCTAAATATTGCTTACGATTTATTTGTTGAAAAGAATAGATTCCGTGAATTCAGTATTCAAGAAACAGACAAAGTAAAAAAGATTAAGCTTCTTCTTAACGAATCTAAGTCATTAGCCAACCAATCGTAGTTTACCGCACTGCCGGTTTTATACGAAAGAACTAACAAATTATATAACCTAAGGGTTATTGACTCGCGGCGTGTATTACAGGCCTCAACCCGATTCGTCGGGTTCTCGGTTTACCGGGACTAGTGGAAGTAAAAAGCGTCGGGCAATTTCCCACATTACGGGTAGATATAGTTCTTTTCAAGATAATTTACCGGCCAGTGCGGAATATATATTTCTTATATGGAGGTCGGATGGATAATATGTTGTTTATAGTAGGTGGAGCAGTAGCCGTAGCAATTGCTGCATTTTTCCTTGGATGGTTCTTAAATTCCAAAGTTGGCAAGAATAGCATTGAAACTGCAAAAAATAGTATTGAAGCTGCTAAAGAGAAGTCAAAATCTATAATTGAGGATGCTGAAAAAGAAGCGAAACATCTTAAGCGTGAAAAACTATTGGAAGTTAAAGATGAATGGCTTAAGAAGAAGCAGGAGTTTGATGTAGATGTCAATGCTAAGAAGCAGAAACTTCAAAACCATGAAAAGCAGTTAGAAACTAGAGAAGAAAATGTTGAGAAGAAGTTTGAAGTAGTAACACAAAAAGAAAAAGACATTAAAGCATCTGAAAAAAATCTTGCTACCCAAAAACAAGAATTGGATAGAAAACACTCCGAGCTAGATAACCTGATAGTTGAGCAGAATGTACGGCTAGAAAAAACAGCCGGGCTAACATCTGAAGACGCTAAAAAGATGTTAATGGAAAACATGATCAGCAAAGCTAAAAGCGATGCTGCACAATCAATTAAAGAGATTCGTGATCAAGCTAAAGTTGATGCTAAAAAAGAATCACAAAAGATTGTCGTTCAGGCTATCCAAAGAACTGCTGTTGATCATTCCGTTGAATCAACAGTTTCCGTTGTTCAGATTCAGAATGATGAAATGAAGGGTAGAATTATTGGTCGCGAAGGAAGAAACATTCGCGCGTTCGAAGCTGCCACTGGCGTTGATGTAATTGTTGATGATACTCCTGAAGCAGTTATCCTTTCAGCATTTGATCAGTTTCGACGTGAAGTAGCAAGAATTTCATTAGAAAGGTTAATCTCCGACGGAAGAATTCACCCAGCACGCATTGAAGAAGTTGTTGCAAAGGTTCAATCTGAACTCGATGAAGAAATTCAGAAGGAAGGGGAGAACACAATAATTCAGCTTGGCTTACACGGAGTTCATATTGAATTGGTTAAACATATTGGTAAGATGAAATACCGTTCAAGTTATGGACAGAACCTACTTCAACATAGTATTGAAGTTGCTTACTTAACTGGAATTATGGCTGCTGAATTAGGATTCGATACAAACCTTGCCCGCCGTGCCGGTTTATTACACGACGTTGGTAAAACTATTGATAGAAATGTTGAAGGTCCACACGCATTACTTGGTTATGACTTAACCAAGAAGTACAATGAACATCCTATTGTTGTTAATGCTGTAGGCTCTCACCACGAAGACATAGAAATGGAGCATCCAATTGCTGCTTTAGTTCAAGCTGCGGATGCAATTAGCGGTGCAAGACCTGGTGCAAGACGCGAGCCGCTGGAAAGTTATGTTAAGCGCTTAGAGAATTTGGAAACTTTAGCGAAATCTTTTGAAGGTGTAGCAAAGACATACGCTATTCAAGCCGGGCGCGAAGTTCGTGTTGTTGTAGAACCTGATAAGGTTGACGACGTTTTTGCGGATCGTTTGGCAAATGATATTGCCGCTAAGATTCAAGAAGAAATGGAATATCCGGGACAGATTAAAGTTACTGTTATCCGGGAGTTAAGAAAAATAGCTTACGCAAAATAAATTATAAGCCCCGTTTTCCCGGGGCTTCCTTTTTATGAAGAAAATTAAAATTGCCATAACTGGTGGAATCGGCTCAGGTAAATCGAGTGTTTCGGATTATCTCGAAAAGAAAGGTTATACCGTTTTACGCGCTGATTTAATAGCCAAAGAACTTATGGCGCAAGATGTACAAATCAAAAAGAAGTTGATAGAAGAGTTTGGGGAAGAATCATATTCAGACGATAAACTGAACACAAAATACCTTGCGGCAAATGTATTTACCAACGAAGAAAACGTTCAGAAGATTAATTCAATTGTTCATCCGCCTGTGATGAAAAAGATTGATGAACTTACCAAGGAAATTTTTAAGAATAACGATATTGTATTCATAGAATCTGCATTGGTTTACGAAGCGAACTTAGAGGATTTCTTCGATTATGTTATGCTTGTTTTAGCTGATGAGAAGATAAGAATCGCAAGAATTATTTCCAGAGAGAAAGTAACCGAGGAACAAGTTAGAGTCAGAATGCAGTTTCAAATTCCGGACGAAGAAAAGAAAGACGACGCAGATTTTGTGCTTGATAACAATACTACACTTCAAGAATTGGAAAACAGAGTCGAATTCTTGTTGATCCTAATCAGACAATTAACCGCTTAATCAAAAAGCCTATTTGCTTTAAAGACCTACCACTCCTAATTTTGACCACTAAAAATTCTTAAATAGGTGCTATTGTGAATTTCCTTAATCAACTGATTGTAAAGTTTGTAAAACTGCTGCCGCAGCCGGTCGTTTACGTATTTGCAAAGCGGTACATTGCAGGGGTTAAGCTGGAGGATGCTGTACGTGTGGTAAAAGAATTAAATGCTAAGGGTATTGTTGCAACAATGGATGTTTTGGGGGAAGCTGTTTCCACAAAAAAAGAAAGTGAAGAGGCAAAGAAAGAATGTCTTGAAGTTTTAGATACGATTGAAAAGCACAAATTAAATGCGAATTTATCGCTTAAGCCAACTCAATTGGGCTTGGCTATTGATGAACAATTTTGCTTTGAGCAAGTGAGTGAGATATTGGAACGTGCAAAGGGCTACAATAATTTTGTTAGAATTGATATGGAAGATTCTCCTTACACGGATATAACCATTAAGTTGTTTAAGAAGGTTCGTGAGAAATACAACAATGTTGGAATCGTTGTTCAAGCATATCTGAAGCGTACATTAAATGATGTAAAAGAGCTTGATAAATCCGGAATCAACTACCGTTTGTGTAAAGGTATTTACGTTGAACCGGCTGAAATCGCCTACAAAGAATATCAGAGAGTTCGCCAAAATTATCTCGATATTCTTAAACAGATGCTGGATGACGGAAACTATGTTGGCATTGCTACTCATGATGATTATTTAGTAGAAAACTCTTACAAGATCCTTAAGGATAAAAATATTACTAAGGACAAGTACGAGTTTCAAATGCTTTATGGTGTGAAAGAAAGCTTAAGAGACAGAATAAACAAAGATGGACACAAAATTCGTGTTTATGTTCCGTTTGGTGAGCATTGGTATAAGTACTCCATAAGAAGACTACAAGAAAATCCAAATATGGCTTGGTACATTGTAAAAAGCCTTTTCTCATTTAACTGATGAATGTTCTAGGAATAGAAAGTTCTTGCGACGAGACTTCGGTTTCGGTAATAAGTGATGGGAAAATTCTATCGAACCTAATTTCATCGCAAGACATACATAAAATTTACGGTGGAGTTGTGCCCGAACTTTCAAGTCGGGCTCACTTGCAAATGGTAATGCCTCTTGTTCGCCAGTCCTTACTCGATTCAAATTTAAAAAAAGATCAAATTGATTTAGTAGCTGCAACTGCCGGTCCCGGATTAATTGGTGCGTTGCTAGTTGGGCTAACATTTGCAAAAGGATTTGCTTATTCACTTAACAAACCATTTGTCCCGGTGAATCACATAGAGGGGCACGTATTTTCCGGTTTCCTAATGGAAGAAAAACCAGAGTTCCCATTTTTGAGTTTAGTTGTTTCCGGCGGACATACACTTTTGCTTTTGGTGAAAAGTGATGTAGAAATTATAAAACTAGGAAGCACTATTGATGACGCAGCCGGCGAGGCTTTCGATAAAGTTTCGAAATTAATTGGGCTCGGCTATCCTGGCGGACCAATGATACAGAACGCCGCTGAAAATCAAAAAACAGATTTTGTGAACTTCCCGGTCTCGAGATGCAAGAACGAATTTGATTTTTCATTCAGCGGAATAAAAACTTCGGTTCTTCGTTTTATTCAAAAAGAATATGGCGAGCCAAGTAAAATCCCGGCTGACCATTTGCCGCTTATAGCGGCATCGTTTCAAAAATCAGTAGTAAAAGCGTTGATAGAGAAATCAGAACGAGCGCTGAAACAGCATCATGTTAATTCAATTTCGTTAGTTGGCGGAGTTGCAGCAAACAAATTGTTGCGCGAAGAATTTACTCAACTAGCTAATCGCTATAAGAAGAAGATCGTTATTCCATCACTTGAGTTTTGCGGAGATAACGCTGCAATGATTGCTTACCGCGCTCAAAAAGTTTACGAAGCCGGATTCCTTTATAACTTTAGTTTTAATGCTTATCCCAGTCTTAGTGACTATTCTTTCATAAAATAATTTATTTATATTTCTGCTGAATTAAACCAAAGTAAGAATGCCGGAAGAACCGAAAAAAATATCCAGACCATTGCTCTCGCGTAACGAAATGTATGTTGTCATTTCATTTTTTACATTCGTGTTAATAGTTCTTATAATCACTTTTTACTCACCTAATTCTTTGCCATCAGACAAACCAGTTGAAGTTGAATTGAGAAGGGGTGATTCTGTAAATCAAATTATTGATAGCCTTTACGCAAAAAAAATAATTCCAAGCAAGTTTAACATGAAGGTTGCAATAATGCTGAA
>DAIEQT010000461.1 GCA_027347545.1 Ignavibacteria bacterium
GATTTGTTAAGATGATTAAGATTTTTTATGATTTATCCTAATCGATCATAAAAATCATAATTAATCTGCGTGCTAACAATCTTAACCTGACGGCATTGACTTATACACTCCGCCCGGCGCTACACATTCTGTTTTTTCTAGAACTGGATGTGAAATGCTTTTCGTTGTTCCAGAGGAAGTTGAAATATTAAAATGAGTGAACAAAGTAAATTGATTTGATTATTTTACTCGGGCGAAAAATCGAAGTGAAAGATTAATGAAGCTTTCCATTATCATTCCGGCTTACAACGAAGAAAAGAAGATCGAAAAAGATATTCTTCTGGCTGATAAATTTATTACGGAACAAAATCTATCCGGTGAGATTATAGTTGTAGATGATGGAAGTACTGATTTAACTTTTCAAAAAGCAAATGGTGCAAGAGAAAGAATTAGTACTTCATTGAGTGTAATAAAGAATCAGAAAAATCTGGGTAAAGGTTATGCAGTTAAAATGGGAATGCTTGAAGCAAAAGGGGAATACTTAGCTTATTGCGATGCAGGCGCTACAGTTCCACTTAACAATATTTTAGTTGGATTAAATCTGCTAATCAATAACGAATGCGATATTGCTCACGGCTCCAGAATGTTGGCTGCTTCCTTTATCAGAATATCTCAAGCTAAAGATAGAAAGTTCAGCTCAGGGGTAATTAGATTTTTAGTAACAAAACTTCTTGATGTTCCGAAACATCTTACCGATACGCAATGCGGATTTAAGATATACAAGTCAGAAGCGGCAAAGAAGTTGTTTTCAGAACTGCGAACAAACGGATTTATGTTTGAAGTGGAAAACATTCTTCGGGCTGAAAAGAATAAATACCAAATAAAAGAATTTCCAGTTGAGTGGATCTGCGATAGAGACAGTAGAATTACTTTGCTTAAAACACCATGGAAAGTGCTGCTGGATTTAGCACAAATAAAATTAATGAGGATTGATTAAGCAACGCCGGCAGAAGGGGGAAGAGAGCCAAACTCGTATATTTTTTTTGAATTGTTTTCATATACAACTGCTGAAAGTTGATTGTGTTTTTCTGCAAGCCCACTTATCAAATCATTTTCTAATATCATAAAGGCAGTAGAAAATGCATCTGCATCGGCAGTGTTGTGGAAGAATGCCCAGCTTCCCTCATTACGTTCAACCGGTTTTCCGGTTAAGGTGCTGATTATATGGTTCCCTTTACTTAATCCGGAAGCGCCTATGGAAATATCAGCAAGTGAAAAAGTTTTGATAACTTGATTTTGTTTAGCCGGATTGGAAATTGAAATCTGCCAACCTGAAAAGCCTTCCGGCGCTCCTATTGCTTTAATTGAGCTTCTTCCAGCGCTAAGAAGAGCGCATTCGATATTCCATTCGTTTAGAATATCGGCGACCGAATCAATAGCATAACCTTTTCCAAAAGCACCCAGGTCCATTACGGTTCCTTCTTCAAGAATTTCGATTGAGAAATCTTCACTGTGCAGTACAATGTTTTCAATACGCGATTTCATTAATGCCGATTCAACTTCATCATCCGTTGGATTCTTAAGAATGTAATCGGGATTGAGCCAGCACTTTAAGAGAGCGCCGCAAGCAATATTAAACGCGCCGTGGGTTTCTTTATACAGTTCGATACTTCTACTGATGCAGTTAAAAGCATCAACGGAAAGAACAATTTTTTCTCCAAGTTTAAGATTGTTAATTCGGGAGATATCGCTGTTTGGTTTAAATCTGCTCAACTCATTTTCAAGCCGGTCAATTTCTTTGATGCATTCCCAAATAACTTGCTGTGCGTAATCTTTGCTCTCATGCACAATAATAAAATCAAACAATGTTGCCATTGCAACATGAGTAAAGTGGTGCGCGTTTTTTATATGGGAATAATTTTGCAAGAGATTCCTTTAGCGGGAAAGAGCGTTATAGTAATTATCAAAATAATCTTTGCGAATATAGCCTCTAATTTCTTTGCCGGGACGTAGATTAACTTGCTTGTCAAATAACGGGACATAAAGATTAACACTTCCGGCAGAGGGTAGAGTGCAAAGTTTTTCGATCAAAACATTTTCTAAATCCGGAGAGGCAAAAATAATTGGAAATTTATAAACATCTGTAGTGATGCTATCATTCCAAGAAATTTTTTTGAACTTCCTCAAATACCAGGGTAGCGGCCAGTAATCGCTGTTTGAAGCGGCGACATAAATTGGAGTGTTAAGGTATTCATTTTGAACAGCCGTAACTTTTGTAAGCAGCGGCTCAACCGTTTTTATATCATTTTCAGCATGAGAATAAACAAAGGGATTTTCGGGATTAGATGAGTAAACGACAGAATTAAAATATGCTTGGGCAAAAAGAAATACTGCAATAAAAGCAACAGTCAAGTTCCAGTAGAATTTTGGTATGAACTTCTTTAGTTCGGCAAATCCAAATGCGGCAATTAATATCATTCCTTGCCAAAAGCTCATCATAGTCCAAGGAGTTTTGTAAGGAATAACTGAATAAACAATGATCAGCACAAGCGTTACAACCGAAATAAATTTTATAAAATCAATTCCTTCAGTGGATGAATTAGATCTTGTAAAAACACGTGACAGACCAAAGATGAAAAAGATAATTATGATTAATTCGCTGTAAAATAATCCGTCTATGTTTGCGAAAGAAACCAGCGTGAAATAGTAATAGAAAGGCTGAGTGTGTTCGGCATTGCTTCCGGCTTTTGTAAAATAATTAGTGAATGTCAGCAGCGCATCTACCGCACCAGCCGGATTAGAAAAGAACGAAGCAAAAAAGAGCAGAGAAGTAATGATAAACGTTCCGGCAAATACTAGTACCGTTTTCAAGTTTACCGAAACTACATTTAAGATATTCCGGTTAATAAACCACAATACAAAGTATGAAACTATAATCGCGAACACCGTAATTATAAATGTTTCTTTGCTCGCTAATGCGAGCGCGAAGAAAATTGAAGAAAGTATTAGTAAACCCGGTTTTTTATCCTTCAAAAATTTATACCCTAGAATTAACCCCGAAAAACTAAAACTTACGAGAAGAGATTCTTGAATGTAATACCGGTTATAAAAAACTATGAGCGAGGAAAATCCGGTTAGAATAATTGCGGTTAGTAAAAAATCTTTGCCCATGTTCTTAAGTAATAATAACAATGATAATAAAACAAGTCCGGCAAAAACCGGAACAAGACGCAGAGTTGTTTCGGTTACTTCTGCTATTGTCTTTTCACCCAAAATCCATACTGGAATTAACGTGAAGTAATTTAATGTTGGTCCGTGATATTCAACTGGATTATAACGGTAGTAATTGTTTTCGAGAAGGTAGCCGAACTTAACGGCGTGAACAGCTTCATCAACATGCATCGGTTTTTCTTCTAACCGGAAAACGCGGATGAAGACACACAATAAAAAAATGGCGGATAGTAAAACTATGCCGCCATTCTTAGAAACGTAATATTTGCTATTTTCCGTAAACTGCAACTTCTATATAGTGGTTTAAGTCGTCTGCGTTACTGCCTTTGCTGAACAAGCGAACATAACGGGCTTTTTCTCCTTTCGCATCAATCAATTTGCCTTCGGCAGTTTCAACATAATGCATGTCTTTGCCCTTGCCTTGTTTGCTGCTGTTATCTATGTCGTTGTTGAAAAGTGTCCGCACATTTTTAGTAAACTTTGCATCATCAGCAACTTGAACAATTACATCGTAATAAACTCTCGCTTGCAAGTGATAATGCCAAACAACAATTGCGTAAAGGTTGTAATCCTTCTGCAAATCAATAACTATGTTCTGAGAGAATGGACCGAGTTCAACAAAGTAACCTTCAGCAGCATCTTTCTTTCCATCTGTTATGTAAGATATTTCGCCTATCACCGGATATTTATCTGTGCTGGTTATAGGTTTTTTTAGAGCAACATTATCTGTTCCTTTTGGAGCGTAAAATGGAGGCCTTGGTTTGCCGAGTGGTTTTTCCAAATTAGGAACGGCTAAGTTAGTCGGTGTACCAACAAACATAGGCTTAGGTAAATCTAATTTTATAGGCGCAAGGTCTTTGTTTGCTTGAGCAAAATTATAATTTGTAGATAGAACAAACCCGCCGACAATTAGAAATAAGATACTACGTTTGAACATTTTAAACTCCTTTTGTATTCATTATCAATATAAAATGTATTGTCAGACTAAAGTCCATCATTATTTAATTTCCAATTGAGGTTGTCACAAAAGTAATGTTTTATAATAGAATAGCCCGCGGATGACACAGATTTAACTGATTTCCACAGATTTTTTATTTGAAGAATTACTTTTGAGACAACCTCTGAACTAAACATGTACAATAAGGTTTTAGCCATGAATTTCTTTT
>DAIEQT010000476.1 GCA_027347545.1 Ignavibacteria bacterium
ACAGAGCCAAAGTGTTTTCGCACTGGGTCTGGATCAAATTATCGTAAGCATCAACTTCTAGGTCTTTTGCTTTAGTCCCTTTGCAAAGCTCAACATCTCCGGTTTCAAGAGCTTTTATGGCTTGCTCAACCATATCATCAACAACCGAAGCCATTCTGATGAGATTCGTTTTTAGGTTTTCAATTTCTTGACTAAAATGTTCTTGCATGGTTTCCTCTCTTATCCGAATCTTCCACGGATGTAATCTTCAGTTTGCTGTCTATCCGGCGCGGTAAACATTTTCTTTGTATCGGAAAACTCAATTAAATCGCCTATATAAAAGAAAGCGCAGTAATCGCTTACTCGGGCTGCTTGCTGCATATTGTGTGTAACAATGATGATTGTGTAATTATTCTTCAGCTCAAAAATCAAGTCTTCAATTTTAGTCGTCGAAATCGGGTCGAGAGCGCTAGCCGGTTCATCCATCAATAAAATTTCCGGCTCAACAGCCAAAGCACGT
Organism: Ignavibacteria bacterium; assembly: GCA_027347545.1. Lineage (GTDB taxonomy): Bacteria > Bacteroidota > Ignavibacteria > Ignavibacteriales > Melioribacteraceae > Stygiobacter. The sequence goes on from DAIEQT010000476.1 coordinate 500, forward strand.
GCTATGCAAAGGCGCTGTTGCTGCCCGCCGCTTAATGATAAACCACTCTTCCCCAGATCATCTTTAACTTCATTCCATAGAGCTGCACGTGTTAAACTTTTTTCAACAATTTCATCTAAAGCAGATTTGTTATTCACACCGTTAATCTTTGGTCCGAAAGCAACATTTTCATAAATAGATTTTGGAAAGGGATTTGATTTCTGGAAAATCATTCCAACTTTTTTTCGAAGCTCAACAACATCTATTGCTTGAGAGTAAACATCAGTTTCATCAATCAGAACCTTGCCTTCAATCTTAACTCCATCAATCAAATCATTCATTCTGTTTAAGGAACGAAGAAATGTTGATTTGCCGCAGCCGGAAGGACCAATCAAAGCAGTAACTCTGTTCGCGGGGATTGAAAGCGAAATTCCATTCAGAGCCTTTTTCTTTCCGTAGTAGAGATCAAGATTTTCAGTAATAATTTTTGGTGTTTCTGTCATCAAAATTCCTAAGAGATTAATTTTTTCCTAAATCTATATCGAATAACAATTGCAATAAATGAAAGTGAGAATGTACATACAAGCAAAACAAAAGCTGTAGCGTATTGAATGCCGCGTGTAGCCTCAACATCTGTTGATTGTGTTGTCATAACATAAATATGATAACCCAAATTCATGAACTGGTCTGTTAGTTTGCTTGGAAGATGAGGAAGAAAATATGCCGCGCCGGTAAATAATATAGGGGCAACTTCACCCGCACCACGCCCGATAGCTAAGATCGAACCGGTGAGAATGCCGGAAACAGCATTTGGCAAAACTACTTTCCATATTGTTTGCCATTTAGTTGCGCCAAGAGCCAAACTCGCGGCTCTCAAATCATCCGGGATTGCCTTGAGAGATTCTTCAACAGACACAATTACAATAGGTATCGTTAGAAAAGCCATCGTTAAACTTGCCCATAGAATATTCGGCTGTCCCCAATTTAGTTCCCCTTCGGGAGTAAAAATTTTATCCATTCCG
>DAIEQT010000049.1 GCA_027347545.1 Ignavibacteria bacterium
AAATTGAGCAAAAATATCTTGAAGATATATACGAAATAAAAGTTGTTGCAGATTCTCTTTCGGCAATGTTTTTAGCACAGAAAGAAAAAGATGCTAACTTTAAGACCGAAATGGAGAATAAAAAAACATCGTTTGAAGAGGAATTGTTTCAGAAAAAACTGCAGTGGAAACTAGAACAAGACAATTATGAAAACTCCAAAAAAGAAAGAGATGCTCTATTAAAAAAAGAAAGACAAAGAGAAGAAGAGGACTATAATTATAATCTTCAGCTTAAGAGAAAAAAAGATTCAGACACATATTCAGAGCAGAAAGAGCTACTTGAAAAAGAACTTGTTGATAAAAGGACAACCGTTGAAAAAGAATTAACCGAACGTGAGAAAATTGTTGCATCAAAAGAAAAAGAATTAGCGGAGCTTAAGGCTAAAGTCGAAAACTTTTCTAAGGAATTGGAGAACGCTGTTAAAGAAACCGAAAAATCTGTTATAGAAAAAATTGAGTTTAAGTTTAGGCATCAATCCGAACTTAGCCAAAAAGAAATAGAAGGAGAGCGGAATTTGCATAAACAGCTTGTTCAATCACTCGAGAATAAAATTAAAGAACAAACTGAACAAATAAAGCAGCTTGCACTAAAAGTAAATGAGTCTGGTCAGCAAGTTCAGACAATTGCCCTAAAAGCAATAGAATCTGCTTCAGGAGGCGTTTCGTTACAAAGAGCATTTGCAGCCGGCTCAGAAAAAAATACTGAGTCCAAATGAGATGTTTAATTAAAGGGCTGCTCTAAAAAATCAATATACTTTGCGGACTTTGTGTTTTCTTTGCGAACTCTGCGTGAAATTTTTATAAATACTAATTTTTAGAACTGCCCTAAACAATAAGGAAATACCAATGGAAAGTAAATTTTCTCTTACGATAGATATCACACCAGCCCAAATTATTGAAGCTATAATGCGAATGAAGAAAAGTGAAAGGAATACTTTAGTCGAAGATATTCTAGCTGCTGCAAGTCCGGAGTACCTTAAAAGCATTGAAGAAGCACGTACCGATTACAAAAAAGGACGTGTTTACACACACAATGAGGTATTCGACTCAAAGTGAAATTCGAACTCGTTTATACAAAAAGGGCATTTAAGGATATCCAAAACTTAGACCAGCACGTGAAGCTTCGTCTCAAAAAATCGCTTGAATTATTTTCTGTAAGCCCATTTGATCATGCGGAAAAATTGACGAATCACAGTATCGGTAGTTATCGGTTTCGTGTAAGAGATTATAGAATTATTTTTGATGTGGGCGATGAAAGAATAATTATTCTACATGTTGGTCACCGTAAAGAAATTTATAGAAAGAAATAAACTCAAATTCTTGCTTTCCATTTTCACGTTTCACCTTTAGCTTTTTACGTCTCCCGTTTTTTCCTTTCCCGTTTAGCCTCCAACGTCTTCAAAGCAACTTTTCCCGCTTTTTAATAACTTTGCGCCGTCGCAATAAAGGGTATATGCCAGATTATCAATTAAAAGACAGAGAAAAGGCGATTCTGCGGTTTGTGATTCATCAATTTATACTTACCGCAAATCCGGTTGGCTCGCGCAATGTTTCCAAAAAATTTGATTTGGGACTTTCGCCGGCTTCCATCCGTAATGTGATGGCGGATTTGGAAGAGCTGGGTCTGCTCGGTCATCCGCATACATCCGCCGGGAGAACTCCAACGGATAAAGGCTACCGCGTTTATGTTGATTCGCTTATGGATCCGCCGCTTATTGATGCAAAGGCAAAACAAATTGTTGATTTGAATTTAATATCTACTCAAACCGAAACTGAAAATTTGCTTCAGGTTACCTCCGCAATTTTGAGCGATCTTACAAATCAACTCGCAATGGTTACTTATCCAAAGTTTGAACAAGCAGTTCTGGAAAAAATTCAGATTGTTCAGCTTTCTTCAACGAGAATTTTGGTTGTGGTTAGCGTCCAATCCGGCATGATTAGAACAATCACATTAGAAATTGATGCCGAAGTAAACGAAGCTCAGATTGTATCAATACAACAACTGTTGAACGAACGGCTTTGCGGTTTACGTTTCTCAGAGATTCGTAATTCATTGGAAGAAAGAGTAAAAGATGTTTCAACAGAAGCTTACCGGCCGATCATCCGTGTCTTTCTGGATAGTGTGGATAAAATTTTTACGGATGCCAGTACGGAAAAAACAATTATTGCCGGAACAAAAAATATGCTCAATCAGCCGGAGTTTGTAGATCATGAAAAATTTCAGAGCGTGATTGAACTGGTTGAGAACAAAGATATTATTATTCACGTTCTTGATAGCAACAAGCAATCGCAAGAAAACGATCTTGCAATCCGCATAGGGCAAGAAAATATAGATGAAAAACTTACCGAGTACAGTATGATTACTAAAGAGTATCAAGTTGGCGGACTGACGGGAACGCTTGGAATTATGGGTCCGAAAAGAATGGACTATTCAAAAGTAATTGCTGCTGTTGTTTATGTTGCAGAGCAGCTTGGACAAGAACTTACAAAGCAAAGATAAATTACATTTACGGAGAATTAACAAGCAATGGAAGAAATGAAAGACCAAAATGATTTACAAAACCAAGAAGATAATTCAATACCAATAGAAAGAGTTGAAACTGCTCAAGAGCCGGCACAAGTTCAACCCAACGAATTAGAACAAAAGGAGAATGAACTGAAAGCTACTCAAGTGAAAATTAATGAGTTGGAAAAGCAAACTGCGGAATTGAAAGACTCGCTGTTAAGAAAAGTTGCCGAATTTGAAAACTACAAGCGCAGAAATGAAAATGAGCAGATGAATCTTTTGAAGTACGCTGCCGAGCCTTTTATCAAAAGTGTGCTCTCTGTTTATGATGATCTTGAGCGCTCTCTTTCTCATATTGATGATGAGAATAGTTTTGAATCAACAAAAAAAGGTTTGCAGCTTGTGTTTGATAAGTTTAACAAAACCCTCGATGCACAAGGTGTAAAAAAGATTGAAGCTAAAGGCAAACCGTTTGATGTTCATTTTCATGAAGCGTTAATGCAGCAACCGGTAGAAGGTGTAGCGCCTCACACAGTTCTTGATGTAATTGAGCCTGGTTATCTTTATAAAGATAAAGTAATTCGCCACGCAAAAGTTATTGTAAGCGCGGAATTAGCCTCGCCGGAAACTGAAAACACAAATCAAGAAGGATAATGATTAATGGCTAAGCGTGATTATTACGAAATCTTAGGAGTTGGAAAAAATGCTACCGCGGATGAATTAAAGAAGTCTTATAGAAAGCTTGCGATGCAGTATCATCCGGACCGTAACCAGGGTGATAAGGAAGCGGAAGAAAAATTTAAGGAAGCTGCGGAAGCATACGAAGTACTCAGCAATCCGGATAAGAAAGCCAAGTATGACCGTTACGGACACAGCGGCTTGCGTGGTGGCGAAGATTTCCACAGCTATCAAAACGTAAATGATATCTTCAGCAACTTCTCGGATATTTTTGGCGGTGCATTCGGCGGCTCATCAATCTTCGATGATTTCTTTGGCGGCGGTGGTTCCGGGAGGTCACGTCAGCGCAGTCAAGGTCAACCCGGCACAGATTTGAAAATCACTCTCAAACTTTCGCTCGAAGAAATTGCTGCCGGTACTACTAAAAAAGTTAAAATCAAAAAACAGAATAAGTGTACAACATGCAGCGGAACCGGCGCAAGAAGTTCTTCTTCATTTAAGACTTGTTCTGTTTGTAACGGAACCGGAGAGATAAGACAAGTATCCCGTTCGATTTTTGGTCAGTTTGTAAATATAGCTCCATGTAATAATTGCAACGGAACCGGAAAAATTATTGGCGAGCCTTGCACAACTTGTAAAGGCGGCGGCAGAATTCAAGATGAATCCACAATTAAGATAAGCGTTCCAGCCGGTGTGATGGATGGAAATTACATGACGTTGCGTGGCGAAGGTAATGCGGGCAAACAAGGCGGACCAGCAGGTGATATAATTGTAATTTTCGAAGAGATTCCGCATATTTATTTTACTCGTGATGGTGATAATGTTATTTATGATCTATACATTAGCTATACAGAAGCTGTTCTTGGAACTGAAGTTGAAGTGCCAACATTGAACGGAAAAGCTAAATTAAAAATTGAATCCGGAACTCCAGCCGGAAAATATTTAAAGATGCGCGAGAAAGGGATTCAGCACCTTAATAGTCATGGAGCCGGTGATCAACTTGTAAGAATTAACATTCATGTTCCTAAGAATGTATCTGCTAAAGAAAAAGAGTTGCTTAAGGAATTAGAGAAACTGCCTAATATGCAGCCGGGCAAATAGCTTGTAGTAATTGTTCTTTTCAAATTCTGCACTGTAATAGAAAACTGCCCGCTTCAGTATTGAAGCGGGAATTAATTTTTCATTTCATAATATCCCAAATTGAAAACGCGGGGGGAAATAATGAGAAATTGGATAGAGTTAATTTCTCGCAAAATCGGATTCACAAAAACAGAAACACAAATAGTTCTTTTTATACTTGCAGCGTTCGCAGTTGGTTTGCTAATCAACTATTTCAAAAGCCGGGCAAACGAAGCCGATTACCTTGAATTTGATTATTCTGCTGAAGACAGTTTATTCAATGCCGCTCTTGGCAATGTTGAGATGGATGATATTGCTGCTAAAGACAGTGTGGAGAAAAGAGTTGCTTCTAAAAACGAACTTTTAGATTTTGGAAGCGGCAAAAAGAAAGTTGCTGCAATTCCAGCGCTAAAATCAATTTCTGCGATTGTAAACATCAATACAGCAAGCGCTGTGGAATTATCATCTCTACCGGGAATTGGTTCAAAGACGGCGGAAAATATTTTAGCTTACAGAAAGAAGAATGGTAAATTTTCTAAAGCCGATCAGCTTCTTAACATAAAAGGAGTTGGTAAAGCAAAGCTTGCTAAATTACGCGAGCATATTAAATTTGAGTAAGCAAAGAGGAAATGTGTTTAACAATCACGCGGGAATAAACTTAACAGATACAAAACTGCAAGTTGTAGAAATCAACTACCGCGAAGATTCTTTCTATTTAGATACCGTTGACCAGATTTTTCATGTTGAACATTTTTCGCCTGAACTTTCGGAAGACGCAATAATTGATTTGCTCCAAAGTTCGCTGGAAAAACTAAACAAGAGAAAGCCAATTCTTGCTAAGAATGTTTCCTTTTCGCTTCCAAACAATTTTTTTAAGATTTTCGAAATTCCTTACGACGATTCACTCGTTAAGAAAGATTTGATTGAACATTTCCGCTGGGAGCTATCTGTGCTGTATCCCGATTGCAACAGCGAGGATTTTTTCCTTCAGCATATAGAAATTAACAAGAGTTCTCTAATTAAAGAAAAAAGGGCAATCGTAATTGCGATAGACCGGCGCCACGTATTTGCACTCAACAAATTTTGCGATAAGAAGAACTTGCAGCTAAAGTTTATAGATAATGTTCATTTGGCTTCCAATGCATTTTTGTATTTGGAGAAACCTTTAATTGATAACGAAGTTTCTCTGAGCATTTACATTGATCAAAAATTTTCTTCTGTTTCAGCTATGGATGGAGTGCATCCGTTCTATTTCAAAGTATTGAACCCGGATTCAAACAACATTTTTGTAGAACTCACTGAAACAATTAAAGAAATGGAAGAATTTAATCTTTCGATTACCGACTTTAAACGAGTCTTGCTATACGGGCAAGACATTGCTGAAGATTTTGAACATAGACTTAAAAACTTTTTCGGATTACCGCTCAAAAAAGTAAATCCCTTTGAGAGATTTAAAGTCGAAGAAACAATTCAAAAAAATCCTTTCTTTAAAATGAAATACAATTCCTTTACCGCTGCTGCGGGTATTGCAATTCGAATAATTTAATGAGAATAATCGCCGGAAAATTTAAAGGGAGGATAGTTAAGTTTCCAAAGTCGAATCTTGTTCGCCCCACAACAGATAAAACCAAAGAGTCGTTATTTAATTATCTCGTGCACTCGATAGATTTTGAAGGCATAAAAGTTTGCGATGTTTACGCCGGTTCCGGTTCGCTTGGCTTGGAAGCGCTTAGCCGCGGTGCCGGTGAAGTTCATTTTGTTGAGAAAGATTTTCACGTTTCTAAAATGCTAGAAGAAAATATCAATTCGCTTAATTCAAAAGACGATTGCAAAATATTTAGAATGGAAGCAGTAAAGTTTTCCAAAATAGGCGAGCACGATTCTTACGATCTAATTCTCGCCGATCCGCCCTTTTTCAAATTTGATATTCATGACGCTGTGAAAAATCTTCTTGAGAGAAATTATCTCAGCGATGAAGGAATAATTATTCTAGAACGTTCAATCCAAACCAAGAAGGAAGATGAAGCCGCGTTTGGAATAGAATCTTTCAAGAAAATCGGGGATAGTCTTATATATCAGTTCGAAAAAAACACGCAAGAAAATTAATTTTCACCGGACATGATTTTTTTTAGCAAAGTATTATATTTCAGCGAACACAAAAATCGGAATAGGCATGAAAAGGGTAATTTATCCCGGTACTTTTGATCCAGTTACAAACGGTCACATTGACATTGTTAAGAGAGCCGTAGAATTATTCGATGAAATTGTTGTTACCGTTGCGAAGAATCCCACCAAGACAGAAGTGTTTACTGTTGAAGAAAGAGTTGAAATGCTTACAGAAGTGATGAAGGAATTCCCTACTGTAAGGGTTGATTCATTTAACGGATTGGTTGTTGATCATGCGCGTGCTCTCGGCGCAGTTGGGATTATCCGCGGATTGCGTGCCGTGAGCGATTTTGAATATGAATTCCAGATGGCGTTAATGAATAGAAAACTTGCCGAAGATATATCAACAATTCTGCTTATGCCTCATGCAAGATATACATACCTAAACTCAACAATCGTTAGAAATTTAGCCGCGTTTCATGGCGATGTTTCGGGATTCGTTCCGGAGATTGTTGAAGCTAAATTGAAAGAGAAGTTTCCTAAGAAGGATTAATTCCTATAAATAGTTTTTTATTCATTTATAGCAGCGGGACAGGGAATCGAGTGATTCAATTGAAAACAACTGCGGAATGTAAAAACGAAACCCATTGTGTTAGTTTAAAGAAGAGTGTTTCAACTTCACTCAATACGAAAGATGGTTTGTTCAAAAACTAGAATTGTTTGCAGTGTGCACTTCGAGCTAAGCCAAAATAAAAGTGAGAAATAGCTGTGGAAAAGAAAAATGAAATAAAAATTTTTGAAGACAAAAAAGTAAGAACTCTTTGGGATGCCGAACAAGAGAAATGGTATTTGTCTATTGTTGATGTTATTGCAGTTTTAACCGAAAGCATAGACCCAAATGCATACTGGAGGAAGCTTAAACAACGTCTTAAAGATGAAGGAAATGAAACCGTGACAAATTGTCACGGGTTGAAAATGCTTGCACCAGATGGTAAAATGCGAATGACAGATGTAGCAGATACAGAGCAAATTTTACGCCTCATTCAATCAATTCCTTCACCAAAGGCGGAACCTTTTAAGCTTTGGCTGGCTCAAGTTGGCTCCGAAAGAATTAACGAGATGCAAGACCCGGAGCTTTCAATTGACCGGGCTTTGGAACAATACTTGAAACTGGGCTACTCGGAAAACTGGATTAATCAGCGGCTGAAAAGTATTGAAATTAGAAAGGAACTTACAGACGAATGGAAGAAGAAAGGGCTAAAAGAAGGGACTCAGTTTGCTACGCTTACCGATATTATCACCAAAGCTTGGAGCGACAAAACCACTAAAGAATATAAAATTCTGAAGGGCTTGAAACAGGAAAACCTTCGGGATAATATGACTAATACCGAGCTAATCTTAAACATGCTTGCTGAAGCCTCCACAAAAGACATATCGGTTGCTACAAATCCCGATGGCTTTGAAGAAAGCAAAAAAGTTGCTAAACAAGGGGGAAACGTTGCTAAAGTTGCAAGAAAAGAACTGGAAGCGCGGACAGGGAAAAAAGTTATTACTTCATTAAATGCAAAATCCGCTTTGCAAATAATAGAAAGTAAAAAGCGAAAGAAGTAATGAAGAAAGCAAGTGAAGAGATTTAACTGATACTTTTTAGAGACTAATGAGTTATTCCAATCTAAATGGAAAAGTAATTACTACGGTTTGAGAAATTTTTGCTTGCGCGCCGCTGATCGGTTCAAAACGCCAAAGCTTTAGCGCATCAATAGAAACTTGTTCCAGCTGGCTGTCGGCTTTTTTCATTACGGTAATATTGCCAACACTTCCATCCGGTAAAATTGCAAAGCGAAGTTTTACATCAATCTCCTTATAAACTCCTTCCGGATATTTGGGAATGATGTAGTTGTAAATTTTTCTAATTCTTCCGCCCCAATCAATTCCGAAACCATCGCCTAGTCCATCACCAAAACCGCTTCCGTTACCGTTTCCAATTCCGCTGCCGGTTCCACGTCCGTTGCCAATTCCTTTTCCATCAGGATTATTTCCGGCTGTTGGACGAACCACATCCGATACTTTTCCCGGCTTAATCTTTTCCGGTTTTTCGGTTGATGACGAAACTTTGTCTTCATCTTTCTCAGTTGTCTTTGTAGTTACTTCCGGCACTTCAACTGCTTGCTTGTCTTTATCTTCTTCGGTAGCGGCTGGTTGATTAACTGTACTTCCAACATCCATCATGGAAAATTCTTTATCCATTGGACCGAATCCGCCGGAACCACCGCCCGGCTCTCCAAAGCGGATTTCCACTAGATCATCTTGAGAGCTCATTGCGCTTAGCAATAGAAACACCACAACTGCGAGCACGTGAAAACCAATAGAGATGAGTGTAGAAGTTTTTTCAATATTTAGTTTCTTCGAAATCAATTTCAATCGTTCTTTTTTGTTGCCCCAATTAAAAACTTAGTAACACCAACTTTTTTAAGTTCATCTAATAGCTTAATAAAATTGCCGTGGAAAACTTCTTTATCCGCTTTGATAACAACTCCTTGCGCCGGATTACTTTGCAGTTTCATCTGTATCTGAATTATGAGCTCTTGCATTGTTAAATACTTACCATTCATGTAAAGCTTGTTCGCTGAATCTAAAAACAATTCAATGTTCTTATCATTCACAGACTCTGCTGTAGATGCTTCCGGCAATTTTACTTTTAGCGCGCCAACAACTAGGAACGGGCTCGCAATCATAAAAATGAGAAGCAGTACAAGCACAACATCTGTAAAGGGAGTTATGTTTATTTCTGAAAACTCTTTCTCATCAATTTTATAACGGCGCATTACGCGGCTCCATTCTTAAGTAAGTAAAACACTTCTTTAATTTCTGTTTCCATTGCCGGTATGCTTTGTTTAACGCGTTTCATAAAATAGTTGTAGAAAATAACCGACGGTACGGCAACTAAAATTCCGGCGGCAGTAGAAACCAGTGCTTCGGCAATTCCACTCATAACAGTTAAATAGCTTGATGCTTCATTTACGGAAAGTCCTTCGAATGAACGAATGATTCCGAGTACCGTTCCGAACAATCCAATAAACGGGGAAATGTTTCCTAACGTACCAAGAATTCCAATTCCTTTTTCAATCTTAACAAGTTCCTGGTCCATTTTCGAAAATGAGAGATCCATCAGTTCATCTTTCTTATAGCTAAGGTTGTTCATCATATATAGAAAAACATTTGCAAGCGGTGTGGGAACTGTAAAGCCCATTCTCTTAATATTGCCGACTTTGCAAACGTGATGAGCCATTTTAAAATTTTTCTCGCCGATTGCTTCTTTAACCTTTAGAGAAAGTTCTTCGAGGTTTTTAGAGTCAAGCGCTTTGAGAGTAACCCATTTCTCGATAATTACCTTTAACGAAAGTATTGAACATATAATGAGAATGATTAATGTAAATCCGCCGTGAGTAAGTAAATCCAATAAACCAGAGTTGAACATTTTATTAACCTTTTCAAGTGAATTGACAAATTGTTTTACTAAAGAAACTCAAGTTTGCTTCTTCAGAAATCATGCTGGCAAAATTAATCATTTCTGATTGGATTTTTATGGTACTTAGAATTCTCCATAAAAAAGAAAAGCCCGAGGGTTTCGGGCTTGAGTTGGTTTTCTGAGATACAGCTAACTTTTTTTAATCTTCGAATTCCAATAATAGAACGCCGGCAGTCCGAGCAAAACTAAGCCTAGTCCAATAAATGAATCGCGCGGGTTTTCTATGAGTGTATTAATAACTAAATAGGTTGAGAAGATTATGAAAATGATTGGTGTGTATGGATATCCCCAAGTTTTATAAGGACGTTCCAATTCCGGTTTGTTTCTTCTTAAAATTATAACTGCGGCGGCAGCCATTGCGTAAAAAATCCAAGAAGCAAAAACAACATAAGTGATAAGCTGCTCGAATGTGCCCGTGAGAACAAGCAAGCAAGCCCAAATTCCTTGCAGAATTAATGATTGAACCGGCGTTCCAAATTTTGTATGAACTGTAGCCAGTCTTTTGAAAAACAAGTTCTCTTTCGACATTGCATAATAAATTCTTGCCGGAGCCAATACCAAACCGTTGTTACATCCAAGTGTAGAAATTATTACTGCAATTGCAGCAAGTGCGGCTCCGGTCGTTCCAACAACTACGGTTACTGCATCAGATAAAACTAATGTTGATTGAGCGATTCTATCTATAGATAAAATTGCCATATAAGAAAGATTAACCGTAACGTAAACAAAGATTACAAGCAAAGTAGAAATGATTAACGCTCTCGGAATATTCTTTTGCGGTTCTTTCACTTCGCCGGCAACAAATGTAGTTTGAATCCAACCATCGTAAGCCCACAAAACTGCAACTAACGCTAAACCAAATGGTCCAGCCATATTTGCTAAAGGAATTTCAATTCCGGTTGTTGATGAAAAATTAGCAGACGATCCGAAAAAGACGCCGAGCAAAGCTATAACTGCAAGCGTTCCAATTTTAATAATCGTAAGAACATTTTGAACAATGGCTCCGGATTTAACGCCAAGGCTGTTTATCAATGTTAGTAGAATGATGGAAATTATCGCAACGCTGCTAATTCCCATTGGGGAAAGTGGAATGAAATATCCTAAGTAAGTTGCGAATCCAACTGCAACTGCCGAAATAGAAGCTGTGCGGATTACAGCAAATGCCGACCAGCCGTAAAGGAAACCCCAAAGAGGTCCGTAAGCTTCTTTCAAATAAACATACAAGCCGCCGGCGTTGGGATACATTGTACCAAGCTCCGCAATTGAAAGATCGCCGAACAAACTTACTACTCCGCCGATTATCCATGCTGCAATTGACCAGGATGGAGAGTGTACAAACAAAGCTATACTTGCGGGAACAAGAAAGATTCCGGAGCCAATCATGCTACCAACGCTAATCATTGTAGTATCAAGAAGATTGAACTCCCGTTTCAGTTCAGTGGTTTGTGCTTTAACAGAATCAGCCATACTATTTCCTTATCTGATGGTGAGATGGATTACAACATAACAAATAATGAACAAAAAATTCTGCCGAAGTTCTTGGCTGCTTTGAGTCTTTGCGAGAGAATATCTTTTTCTCGCAGAGACGCGAAGACGCAGAGAGCACAATAAAAAAGCGAGAAGTAAAAATCTCTCGCTTCAATAGTTTATTCATGATTTCTGTTTTCTTATTTCTTAATTCCGGCTTAACCTACATTTCTTTTTCCACAGTAACTATTTTACCTTCTTGAAACTGTGCGCTTAAGCGATGCTCTTCACCAATATAAACAACGCCGTTTTCTTCATGCGGTTCGCCATATTTAGAGTGAAAAGATTTAAGACCGCCTAAATATTTTCTTTTATCGCACACATAAACAAGGTCGCCAACTTCGGCTTCCATCTTTTTCATATCAGCTTTAGACACGCTTACGTAATCTTCGTTATCTTTTCTAACACGCCATTGAGCTGAAACAACTTCTCCTTCGCGCTCATTCACTTTGCCCCCTTTAAAAATCTCTTTTGCTCTGTGAATTGACCAGGCAGTTAATCCATCTAAGTGTACATTAGGATCGAAGTGGATATAATATTGCGCGGTTAAAGAAACCAGTACAGTCATAACTAAAACTATTATCATTGATATAACAAGCGGCAAAACATTAACCCATATAATTATCAAGCTGGCAACAATTATTCCTATAAACACCTTCATCATCAATTCATGCGAAGCAGATTTTCTAATTTTATTTACAATTCCTTTTTGCCAACTTAATGTAAGAGTGATCAAAACTCCTACAGCAACACAAACAATAGTATTATACAAAGCGCTTATGTAAGAATATGGATGTACCGGATCGAAAGGAGTACCGTGAGCGATAGGTGCAATTAATATATCGGGATAAGTTGCGCCAAGTATCATAAGAGATGAACCGCCAAGAAATGTTGCCAGTACGCCGGCTGGAGTAAATTTCTTCCAGAATACGCCCAAGAAAATTGCTGTAACTAATGGCGGAGTTAATGTTGAGTGAAAATATCCGTGCGCTTGATACACCGTTGGGTATTTACTAAACGGAATCGTCGCAAGTATTCCTACTGCTGTAATTACAATTGATGATATTCTTGCTACAAAAAGTTCTTCTTTGCTGGTTTGTTCTTGGGTTGTAACTCTCTTTGCATAAAGTTTACGAACATGCGGATGAACATCATTCATATAAACTGCGGCTATAGCATTAATAAGAGAATCTACCGTAGAAAGTAATGTTGCAGTTAAGGCCGCTATCACAAATCCAAAAACACCTTTGCTGGCAATGATATGTGTTACAGCAATAAATACTTCATCCGGATTTACATCGGCGTTCAAGGCTGGTTTTGCCATCCCTAATATTGCCTTTGCAATCCAGCCGGCGTTGCCTACAACAATTGCGGAAAGGGGAAGCATAAATAACACATTGAACACAGCGGCTTTTCTTCCTTCGTCAACGCTTTTAGCGGACATAAATCTCATCAAGAGTCCCATGTTCATAAAGAGGAAGCCAACAGAACCGGCAACCCCATCTTGCCAAAATATTCCTACAAAATTAAAATCCGCCGGAGAGTTGAAATCCGCCAATGGCAGCCTCCAATCTGGCGGAAGCAAATGCCAGAATGCTTCAAGTCCGCCAACGTAATTGATGCCCATAAGAAAGATTAAAAATCCAGCTAAGAGAAGAATAACACCTTGAATCAAATCTGTGAAGATAACCGCAGTTTGACCGCCAAATGTAGTGTACACTCCGGTTATTGCTGCAATTGTAATTATTACGCCCATTAAATTTACAGGGATGAAGAGACCGAAAATATCGAAAGAAGCTGGAAGTAATGGAGTGAAAACTTTTCCTAATGTGAGTAAGCCAATTCCCAGATAGCCAATCATGTATAACAGCTGGAAAACCGTAGCTATCAATCTAACTGTTGGACTAAAGCGTTTTTCGAAATACTCCGGGATAGATTTTATTTTGGTATAAACAACAATTGGCAGCCATCCAAAAAGGAAAAATGGCATAAAGAACCAATCATTCATGTAGGTCATAGTTGAGGAAACGCCATGCTCTAAGCCTTTTGCCGCATATTTAACAAAGCTATGGCTTCCTACTCCCGTTGCAACAATAGAAACAGTAATTAACCACCAGGCAAATCTTCTTCCACCAAAGAAAAAGTCGTTAGTGTTACGGTTGTATTTTGCAAAGTAGCTTCCAAACAACATAATGCCTATAAAATAGACAAACATCACTACCCAATCGGTAGCGGTTCCTAATCCGTGTAATGATTCCATATTCTATCTTACCAGTAAAGAGCAGCTATTATTAAAATCGCGTGAATTATTAAGAAGTAGAAAAAACCGAAATAAAGTACTTTGCGCCACCATTTATTCCTCTTTAAGCGCAAGTCGAGACCTTTTGTTTTATGAATGATATACATCCCGGCAAAAAAGAAAAGTCCTCCAAATCCATATAAATAAATAAACGGTAGCCATGAGTGTGAAAAGCTCGGCATAGCTAAGCTCCTAAAAAGTTCGCGCCAAAGTTAGGTTAGAGAGCAAAGCCAAGCAAATGAAATTTTTGACAAATCTGAGCCCAAAAATGCTTAAAAGCCGTTCAGAAATAATAATTTATGGAGTATGATATAATTGCATTTAAGATGGTGTTAGTCTAAATTTAGCGCCTAAAATTTTAGATATTTCAAAGCGGAGGTTGTTTTATATGGGTATGATGCTCAAAATGAGGAGTATGGCTCCATGGTTTATGCTCACAGTTGGTGGTTTGTTTGTTCTTTTTATGGTTCTTTCAGATTCTAGAGTATTAGATTTTGCAAGAACTCAATCTCAGAATGTAGGATCTGTTGACGGAGAAGATATTTCTTATCAAGATTATTCTACAATGGTTGAGCAAGCTAGAAAAAATCAAGAGCAGGATACCGGTCAACAAATAAGTGAAGAGCAGATGGATTACTTCAGAGATCAAGTATGGGACCAAATGGTTACCTTAAAATTGATTGACAAGAAGATTAAAGAATTTGGCATCGTTATCTCTGATGATGAAGTTAGAGAAGCTATTTTAGGTGCTAACCCGCCTGAAATGCTAAAGAGACAATTTACAGATTCTACGGGCGTTTTTAACCGTCAAGCTTACGAAACCGCAATGCGAGATCCTCGCAACAAACAAATTGTAATCGGTTTAGAACAGCAAATCAAGCAACAGTTAACACAACAGAAATTGCAGAATTATTTGTTTGCTTCAATTGGCGCAACGGAATCCGAAGCTTACGATACTTATGTAAAGCAGAACATCAAAATGAAAGCTAATTACATTAAGATAGACGCTAACACTGTACCGGAT
>DAIEQT010000016.1 GCA_027347545.1 Ignavibacteria bacterium
CTTCCGCGCGAAGGTGCGTTTACACCTGATGGTATTTATGCCGATATAACTACCGCATCAAAAGGAAGAATCACTCTTGCGCTTGATTATGAACATGTGCCAATGACAGTAGCTAACTTTATTGGTCTTGCTGAAGGCACAATAAAGAATGATGCCGTTGCAGAAGGTAAGCCTTATTACTCAAATATAGTTTGGCATCGTGTAGTTCCTAATCATGTTATTCAGGCCGGAATGCCTAATACCGGAAAAGAAACAGAAGGTCCCGGCTATGAATTTCCAAACGAAATTTATTCCGGTCTCTCGCACAACAAAGCCGGTATGCGCGGAATGGCGAACGCCGGTCCGAACACTAACGGAAGCCAATTCTACATTACTCTTGCAGACCGTTCTTACTTAGACGGAAACTATACTTTGTTCGGCTGGGTTACTGATGGAATGGATGTTGTAAACAAAATTGTTCAAGGCGATTCGATTAGGAATATTACTATTACACGGATTGGTGAAAGAGCAAATGCATTTAAAGTGACAACAGGTTCGTTTATGAAGATGGTTGATGAAGCCAAAGCAAAGGTTAAACTTGCCGATGAGCAAAGAATTAAAACAGAAGCTCAGCTTATTGCGAATAATTATTCTGATGCACTAACAACAGCAAGTGGATTGAAATTCATAATAAAGAAAGAAGGAACTGGAGAAAAGCCGCAACAGGGTTCTGTTTTTAAAGCTAAGTACACGGGTAAATTCTTGATAAATGGAACTGAGTTTGCAAGTACAAGTGTCGAGGGGAAAGCAAATGCAATTGAATCCTCCGAAATATTTGAATATATAATGGGCACAACAAAAATTAATCCTGGTGTTGATGAAGCGCTTGCAGATATGAAACCCGGAGAAGTTAGATTAGTAATTGTTCCTTCTAACTTGGCTTTTGGAACAAACGAATTTTACGGCAAATCAATAGAAGGTAAGAAGCGTTTTGTTATTTCTCCCAATACAAGTTTGGTTTATGAGATTGAAGTGATAGAAAAGAAATAGACTTTGCTTTCGGCTATCAGCGTCTCGCCTCGCTTTGCGCAAGTCGAAGCGGGTCTGCTTTCAGTAAAACATCTTTTGCGGATAGCTGAGCGCCGAATGCTGATTGCTTTTCTGAAGCGTTACTACCGAAATTGAATATTAGAAAGAGAATTTTATGGGTAATCAATCATGAGTTTAGAAATTACCTCAAATAAAGAATATAAGAAGTGGCTTACCGATCTAAAGACTAAAGTCCGCACTGCTCAGTTAAAAGCCGCTGTTAGAGTAAACAAAGAGCTCCTCACTCTTTATTGGGAACTGGGTGCAGACATTGTTTCAAAACAGTCTGAAACTAAGTGGGGCGATAGATTTCTTCAGCAATTGAGTAAAGATTTGGCGGAAGAATTTCCGGAAATCAAGGGCTTTTCAAAAAGAAACCTTGAACTCATAAGACAATGGTATACTTTCTACAATAAAACTTTTTCTTCTCCAATTGCAAAACAAGTTGTTTCGCAATTGTCTCCAGTATCAATTGAGCAGCAGACTATCGGCTTAATTGGGCATCAAGCTGTTGCCCTTATTACCCAAATCCCATGGGGTCATAACATTGCAATCATTGCCAAATGCAAGAATATTGAGGAGGCGCTTTTCTATATTCAAAATACTATCGAGCATGGATGGAGCCGCAGCGTTCTAATCCATCAGATAGAGAGCGGTCTATTTCGGCGAGAAGGAAGCTCGGTTAACAACTTTGCCCTCACACTTCCGGCGCCGCAATCCGACCTTGCAAAGCAAACCATTAAAGATCCGTATGTTTTCGATTTTCTAAGCATGACAAAAAATTATAACGAGCGGGATTTGGAATCCGGGCTTGTTGATCATTTAACTTACTTCCTCTTGGAGCTCGGTGCAGGGTTTGCATACTTGGGAAAACAAATACAAATTAATGTGGGAGAGAGGGAATTCTTTCTCGATCTTCTCTTTTACCATACGCAGCTTCATTGCTATGTTGTGGTGGAACTTAAAACCGGAGACTTTGAACCGGAGTATGCCGGCAAACTAAATTTTTATATTAAAGCGGTTGATACAAAATTTAGAAATGAGGGAGACCAGCCGACAATTGGCATTCTGCTTTGTAAGAAAAAAGATAAACTTGTTGCAGAGTACGCTCTTAGCGATATACATAAACCAATTGGTGTTTCTGAATATCAGTTAACGCAATCCTTGCCGGATAATTTAAAACCAAGCTTGCCAAGTATTGAAGAAATTGAAAGAGAATTTGATGTAAAAGACAATGAGTAACAGTAGTTTTGGTTCTCATAGTTTTACGGCAAATCAATAGAAGGTAAGAAGCGTTTTGTTATTTCTCCCAATACAAGTTTGGTTTATGAAATAGAAGTGATAGAAAAGAAATAGACTTTGCTTTCGGCTATCAGCGTCTCGCCTCGCTTTGCGCAAGTCGAAGCGGGTCTGCTTTCAGTAAAACATCTTTTGCGGATAGCTGAGCGCCGAATGCTGATTGCTTTTTAACAGGAGCCTAAAATGAAACGACTATTCAACGTAATTCTTATGGTTATTAGTGTCATACTTATCTCATGTGTAGATAAAGCTAACGATCCGGCAGTTGAACAACCCCGGCAGTTAACTGTTATGGAAAAACAGTTAGTCGGCTCTGCTGATAATTTTTCGTTTAGCCTTTTCAAAAAGGTTTATGATGCCGAACCCGGCAAAAATTTATTCATCTCACCTCTTAGCATTTCTATGGCATTGGGAATGACGATGAACGGTGCCGATGGAACAACTTACGATGCGATGAAATCTGTCTTGTCTCTGGATTCATTTACGCGTCAGCAAGCAAACGAAACTTATCAATCGCTGATGAATTTGCTTTGTTCCGTTGATCCAAAAGTTACTATGAACATTGCAAACTCGATTTGGTACAGCAGGGATTTCACGTTTCAAACGGATTTTATCGAAACGAACAAAAAGTATTTCGACGCAGTTGTTAACGCAATGAACTTTCAAGATCCGGCAACTGTAAACGTGATCAACAACTGGGTTAAAACATCCACCAAAGACAAGATAGAAAAAATTGTTGATCAGATTTCCCCCGAAACGATAATGTATCTCATCAATGCGGTTTACTTCAAGGGAACGTGGAAGTATAAATTTGATGCGAGCAAAACAAAAGATGATTTTTTCACAACCGAATCCGGCAAAAAAGTTTCCGTCAAGATGATGGAACAAGAAACTGAAATCTCCACATACAGCAATGATCTCTTTACGGCGGTGGATTTACCATACGGCAGCAGTGCTTTCAG
>DAIEQT010000018.1 GCA_027347545.1 Ignavibacteria bacterium
TGGAATACTTTCTTCTTCATCAATTTTAGTATCTGGAAAGAATAATCCTTTGCCGCTAGAGAAATCTAATAGCGGGGCAATTTCCGGTGAGCTCATAAATTTTTTCCAGAGAATTTCCGAACGGTAATTTTCAATCATACCAACAATTGGACCTTGATCAATCGCTAAGTAGCCATCGCTAAACCAGAGTTTGCCAAGATTGAACGCATCTTTAAAACCAAAATCTCCCCAAATCTCTGCACCGTGTACTCTATAAAAATGTTTAAGCGCCGCAATAGATTCTTTTGGCGTGTAAGGCATTGCAGATAAAGCTGCCGTTGGAGAGATTGTTCCGTTATCGTTATTAGGCTCGTGTGCTGTATATCCAACACTCGGGATCGAATAGCTTGCTGTTAATCCCCAACAATCTTCCTGGTATCCGGCAAATTTTTTAGGATTGGCAATGCAGTAAGCTCTGTTTACTAAAGTTTGATTTTTGTTATGCACAAAATAATTTGTGTACAGATCTCTTTTATTTCGTGGGTCAAATCCAATATATGAGTAATGAGTCCAGAACAAAGAACCGCCATAACTTGATCCGACATAAAGAGGAATATCATAGATTGTACGGTACTTTAAAATCGATCCGTTGTTTCCCCATCCACCTTTATAAAAATTTAACAAATCTATTGTAGGAGCTTTTGCTGGCGAAGCTACAGCAAGTATGTATGCAATTTGAGTTTCGTTCCAACCGTGAAAAATAAATGTATCGCTAAAATTAAAACCCATTGTTGGCGACCAATTCCAATATAAGCCATTGCTTCCGTTTCTGTAGAAATTCCAATCTACTTCTTCCCAAATTTTATTGATGTAAGCTCTCGTTTGCACTTCTTCCGTAGAATTATTATCAAAGTATTGACGGGCTGTTAACAACCCTTCAATTAAGAAAGCAGTCTCAACAATATCGCCGCCATCTTGCTTACCAAAAGGTGAAACTTTTCCAGTAGTACCGTATAACCAATGCGGGAAGGCGCCGTGAAAGCGATCAGCCTTTGTTGCAAGAAATGTTGTAATCTTTAACATGCGCTGCGCGCCTTGCTCTCGCGTAATGAATCCACGTTCAACACCGGCAACTATTGCCATAATACCGAAGCCGCTTCCGCCAATTGTATTTGTAACATCACTTTCATTCGGATGCCAGCGTTCACGCGCTAAACCGCTATTTGGATCGCCCCAATCCCAGAAGTATCTAAATGTTGCTCGCTGAGTCATATCCAAAAATTCATCATCGGTCATTAAATGAGTTGTAGCGGAAACTTCCGAACTTAGAGGAGATTCATTTCCAGAATTATCGTAAGCAGAGACTTTATATTTTACCGTTACACCCGTTGTATTAATCCACTCCCAATGAAATGATCGGTATTTCTTTACAGTTTTTAAAAGAACAAAAGTTGAACCATCAAACTTGTAAACTCTGTAACCGGCCAAATCAGATTCGCTATTGTTTTGCCAAATTACATCGGCGTGCAATTCATAACCAATTGCATTAACACCGGAAGGAGTTGCCGGCGGAGTTGTATCTTGAGCGCAACTAACTGAAACGAGAAAAAGAGAAAGCAATAAAAACTTCTTCATTTTAATCCTTCTTTTAAATATTAATAGACTACTTCTACTTCAGATGGAAAAGTTCTAACACTAATTCTACTGCTGGTAAAGTCAGCAGATTCCTTTCCGTTAACTAAAACTTTCTTTGGCATCTGTTTGCTGTTAAAATTCTTTATCACAATTCCACCGCTTGGAATCTTAGCACTTCCAAACAAATTTATCTTATAACTGTTCTCACTTTTTTTAATCGAATAAGATAGTTCGCCAAAATAAGTCGGCAAGTTTTCAACAGACATACCTTCCGGCGAATCAATCCAATCTTGCATTAAGCCAGCGCCAACAACTAGTGAAGAATCATATTCATTTTCATAAACAAACATTGCTCGCATAGAGTTGATGAAATCCGAGCCGACCCATGTATGCGGCATATCGCCAATGAAGCGCGGGAGTCTGCGGTCTTTCCAAACAACTTCCGCCCAATGATTCCATCCATTAGGACGCTGATCGTTCAAGAAATAATTTGTTAACCAGTGTGCGCGTTCCGGTTGATCTAGAAAAATAAATGAACCAATCGTCCGGACTTCATAAGGCGTGTAGTTTACCCAATCTGTTTCCGGTTTAGCCCGGTTTTGTGTAAAGTCCCAATATCTATCAAAAGTATTTTGCAGCAAGTCTGACGGAAGGTTTCCTCGTTCATTACAAGGATAAAGAGAAATAGTCGTAGAAGTCGCATCAAAATCCCCAAGCTCAACACAACCGGGTATGTAATTTATTTTATGTTGCTGCGTTGTTAATCGAATTGAGTTGTAAAGATTCTCTTTAAAATCGTTTCTTATTTTTTTGAAGCGGACTGTCTCATTGACATCACCAATTACTTCTGCAATCTCAACTGCGTCCTTCAAACCTTTCATTCCAAAGAAACTATCCCAATAGGAATGGCGTGGCTTATCACTGTAACCTTCATGAGAAATTGACTCCGGCAAAATTCCATAATAAGCGCGTAAACTATCGCCACCGTTTTTGTAGTAATCTGTAGAACGCTGGTCAATCAAACTTTTCATGTAATCAACTGCGCGTTTTACGTTTTCGAATTTGGCTTTAAGCCAAGTCGTATCCTTTGTGTAATTGAAATATTGTCTAACGAGATAAATAAATTCGCCGTGGCTGTCATTTTCGGGAACAGGATCGGGTCCGCGTTTATCAACCACGCAAGGAACTTTGCCATTTTCAAATTGATTAGTCGCGTACCAATCGGCAAACTCGCGTACTTCTTTTACTATTCCATTCTTAAGCAGTGCCGATGAAGTGAGGGCGCCATCGCGAATCCATGATCGCTCGTAAGAACGGGAGCCGGGCTGAATACCAAACTTATCGCGATTAATTAAAATGTTGGCAAGATTGGTTCTTATCGTGTTTACAATCTTATCGGCAGAAGAAGGGAGATTGAATTTGATGTGGGTTACTTTATCGTTCCAAAACTTTTTTGTTTCTTCAAATTTCTTTTGAACAAACAACGCGTTTGCTTTTTTCAATTCATTCGGTTCGTTGTAGAACGGAACAGCAACGTAATAAGTTTTTTCTTCTTGTGGTTTTAGTGAGAAAGAATACTTAATCGCTGCGGAAGCAAAACCGGTATTGTCCTTTACACCATTTCTTGGAGGAAGCTGGTCTTGCGAAATAAAATTAATTGCATCGCCATCATCAAACGATGCGGCACCAATTCCATCCGGTTTGGAAATAGGAAGAACAATTTTCTCGTTATTCACCAGTAATTTGTTTTTAGCAACCGAAATAGATTTTACTTTTGCAGCCCCGCCTGTAATGTTTAACCATTGGTAGTATGGATTAACTTGGAAGGGACGCAAAGCTAAGTAGAAACTGCCGCTTTTGTCTTCCCTACTAATATTCTTTAAAGTGTAGATTAGATACAACACAGAAGATTTGTTTGCCTCGCCATTAGCAAAAGCTTTTACCTCAAGTTGAAAATTACCGAGCCACTTAACTTTTGGAATAGGCAAATAATTATTCTCTAGTGATTGCAGCGTTTTCTGATTGTTCCAAGTAATTAATTTTCCGTCAACATAAAGAAATGGCTCAAGTGAAAAATTTGACTTGTCAACTTCAACCATTCCCTCTTCGTTGATTAGTGCCTCTTTAACGTCAGAGTTAACACCAGTAATTGTCCAATAGGATTTTTCTTCGTTGAAGTAGCGGGGAAAAAATCCGCGTGGATAATCTTTAGCTATATTGATAAAAAAGCGGTTTGGGTCAGCGGAATATTCACCACTCAACACTTCCACTTCTTTTATAGCAAAACCTTTTTTACGTGAGCTGTTCTCGAAGCCAAGTTTAATATACACGGCTTCATATTCAGGCAGACGAATGTAATTTGTGTTGGAATTATCCTTTTCGGCAGAGTAAACTTTTTCCCATATTCTCCCATCATTCGAAATTAAAACAGAAAACTTTTTTGCAAAATCTTTTTCATCCCAAATAATTTTCAAACCGCCAAACTCTTTTCTACCATTAAGATCGAGAGTTATTTCTTGTTTTTCTTTTCTGTCGCTAATCCAGCTTGTTTCTATTTTTCCATCATTAAGATTTTTCGCATCAGCAAAAGCTGAAGATGCAGCTACATTTATTTGAGAAAGGTCATTGCTTGAAGCAGAGGCAGGCTCAAAATTAAGTTCATCAAGAAAAACTGTTCCCTTTCCGCCATTGTAAGATGCTAT
The DNA here is from genome assembly GCA_027347545.1 of Ignavibacteria bacterium. GTDB lineage: Bacteria > Bacteroidota > Ignavibacteria > Ignavibacteriales > Melioribacteraceae > Stygiobacter. The sequence goes on from DAIEQT010000018.1 coordinate 4,317, forward strand.
TGTAAACTCAAGCCGGTTAGTCTTGCGCAGAGTTTTATCTTGAGTTGGTCCCCACGCAAATTCAATTTTACGTTTCTTGATTATGTATTTCTTCCACTCGGTCGGGAATTCATAATTACGGTTATTATACCACCAAACATTTTCGCCGGAAGCATCAGCAAGTTTGAATTCCAAATTATTGTTTGGTGATTTTGCTTTGAGGTAGAATGAGAACATGAAATTTTCGGTAAACTCGATTGGAACAATTTTTTGAATGCCGCCGTAGCCGGAACCTTTTGTAAAGTTGTAATCAATGCGGATGCATTTTCCTTTGAAACCATTTGCTATCGAGATTTTCAACCCAACACCATCGCTGGCAAAAATCTGCCAGCCATTTGTTGAATTAAATTCATCTAAAACTTTGCCTTGAGCAAAGATTTGAATTGCAAGTGAAAGTAGTACAAGAATAAGCGCAATCAGTTTAATGATTTTGTCTCTCATTTGATCACTTATCTATATTAGAGATTATTTTTTCAGTTGTTCGAAACCGAGAATCTTCAATCCTTTCTTTACAATTTCATCCTTCATAAAATATTTCCAGACGAATCCGTTGTAATAGTTTTCAATCATCAAAACAATTGGACCTTGATCCAATCCAAGCGAAGCTGTATCAACCCAATTTACTGTTGGGTTAAAAGAATCTACAAAACCGTGTTTATCCCAAACACCTGCACCTCCATAACGGTCTAGTAAATTCATCAATGTCGGAATACAAATTTCCGGAGCGAATGGAATAGAAGCACCGGAAGCGTATGCGGCAATTGTTCCATCATCAAATTCTGTAGAATCTAGTCCCGATGAA
>DAIEQT010000028.1 GCA_027347545.1 Ignavibacteria bacterium
GCTGATCCCAAACGTAATTTAATTGGTGATGATGAACATGGCTGGAGCTCGCAGGGTGTTTTCAATTTTGAAGCGGGATGCTATGCAAAAGTAATCCGGCTTTCGGCAGATCATGAACCGCAAATTTTTGAGACCACAAGACGTTTCGGGACAATTCTTGAAAATGTTGTTTTCGATCCCGTAACAAGAAACATTGATCTTGATGATGATACAATTACGGAAAATACACGCGCTTCCTATCCTATCAATTTCATTCCTAATGTAATTAAAGATGGTTATTTGCGTACACATCCCAAGAATGTAATCTTCTTAACGTGCGATGCTTCCGGTGTGATGCCTCCTATTGCGCGGTTAACACCGGAACAAGCTCAATATCATTTTATTAGCGGGTATACTTCAAAGATTGCCGGAACGGAGATTGGTTTAGGCATTGAACCGCAAATAACTTTTTCTGCATGTTTCGGCGGACCTTTTATGGTGCGTCATCCGTTCGATTACTCCGAGATGCTGAAACAGAGGATTCTGAAAAACAAAGCGAACGTTTGGCTTGTAAATACCGGATGGGTCGGAGGAAGATTTGGTGTTGGCAAGCGCATCAGCATCCGCCATACACGCAATCTTTTGAACGCTGCTCTTGAAGGTAAACTTGATGAAGTTAAATATAGAAAAGACAAATTGTTCGGCTACGAAGTACCAATGAGCTGCCCCGATTTTCCGGAAGATGTTTTATATCCGGAAGCTTCTTGGGGGAACCAAGATGAATACTGGAAAAAGTATGATGCTCTCGCTGCACGCTTTAATGAGAATTTCAAGCTGTTCGAAAAAGGCTGCTCGCAAGAAGTTATCAGTGCCGGACCAAAACGGTTATCCACCTTAAAGTAATTTTAAAGCGGTGTAGCTTACCCTATCCCGCTTTTAGGAGTTGTTATGAAAAAAAATTTTGCTTTGATGTGTGCTGCCTTTTTCAGTCTTGTTATGTTAAGCTCGTGTAAAAAAGAAGATGGCGATATGTTACTTCTTCCTGAAGAAACTCCTCCTGTTATTGCATTAAATACTACAGCTGAAAGCTTCAGTTATAGTATTGCGGCAAAAAATTATACTAAGCAAGAAGTTTATAACCTTCAGGTGGCTGCGGATTCAATTAGAATTTCGTACGCAACTAGTTCTATCACAAACGGACAAATGGAAGTATTGGTTGAGTTGAAAGATGGTACAAAGTTGGTCTCAAGAACTTTATCAGGTGTATTAGCTGCAAACGATTATAAAAAAATAAAAAGTCCCCTTTCTAAAGTAACTCTGACCTACTCTAACTTTACCGGACAGTTTGTGTTAAGCTTAAACACTGCGCTTTAGTATTTAATTTGATAACGCTAAAAAAACCCGCACTTGCGGGTTTTTTTATATTCAATTCAGGTTAGAAATACCTAAACAATTCCTTGTGACTTTAGAAAAGGCACATATGCTTTATCGTTGCCCATTATGTGCCCTGTAAGCCAATCTTTAAGAAAATTCATTACATCAAGCGTTAGTACGGATTTACCGCTGCCGAAATCCGATCTCAACTTAACTACTTGCTGAACTAATGCTTCGTGCTCTTTTAGATGAGAATCGGTTTGCGGATATTTATACTTACGAAAAAGATCTTCTTCAGTTTTAAAGTGATAGACCGTGTAATTTGTAAGTTCATTTAAAATTCCCGACAAAGCATCTTTACCCTTACCCTCTTTCATTTTGTCGTGTAATGTGTTAACCAGTTCTACAAGTTTCATATGCTGGTTATCAATTTGGGTAATGTTTACCGAGAGTGAGGAATTCCATTGAATTAGCGCCATGTGTTTCTCCCTTATTGTGAAATTGTGATAATGTAGTAAGTTAGTTGATTTATTTAATCGAATAATTTATTAAGTAACAGATTAATTTTATTTGAAGAATCAGTAGGAATCCAAATAGTAAATATTGAGCCGATTTGGGGTGCGCTTTGCACAGTTATATTTCCATTCATAAGATGAATTATTTTTTGAGCAATTGTTAAACCAAGCCCAAAACCTTCATAGTTTCTAGTATATCCTTCCGATGCTTGTCTAAAAGCTTCAAAAATTAACGATTGGTCCTCTGGAGCAATTCCAATACCGGTATCTTCTACACTTATTAATGCATATTCAATGTTATTCTCGAATGAGTAGCCGGCATTAATTTTTATTCCTCCGGCGGTAGTAAATTTTATTGCGTTATCGAGCAAATTATTAATTATTAGGGAAAGATATTTTTCTTCTGAAGTAATTATTATTTCGCTTTCGGCAGAATCGAATTCAAGGGTTAACGATTTCTGCTTAGCCTCTTTGCTATACAAAGCTATGCTACTTCGGATTAAAGAAATGGCATCAATCTTTTTCATTACAAATTTAAGATTGGAAGATTCCAGGTGTGAAAGCAGCAGTATGTTTTCAAGAGAATTCAATAATCGTTTCCCACCGCTTTGCACAGCGTGAATCATTTCTACTTGCTCTTTTTCGGTCAACTCAAATTCTAATAACTCACTAAACCCAAGAATCAAAATTAGAGGGGTTCTAAACTCGTGACTCATATTGGCAAGCAAAGCTGATTTTGCTTTTTCAGCTTTCTCAACCTTAGCTTTTGCCTGGAATAATTGTTCCTCGGCTAGCTTCCGTTCAGTGATGTCTTCTTGCACCGCAAGGTAATTTATAATCTTTCCCGAAGAATTCTTTATTGGAGATATGTGAGCATAAATCCAAATCAACTCGCCATTTTTTTTCTTCATCATGTGTTCCCCCGTCCATTGCTCGCCGCTTCCAATGGCATTATACGATGCCTTATAGTTTTCACCGTCTAAACCTTTGGCTTTAAAAATTATCGGTGTTTTTCCAAGTAATTCTGGAAGCGAATATCCCGTTTTAGTGCAAATAGCATCGTTAGCATATTCTATTCTTGCATCCGTATCTGTTATTGTGATAAGAGAATTAGTTTGCTGGATTGCCAGTAATAGCTTCAGGTTTTCTTGCTCTGCTTTCTCCCTTTCCACAATTTGCTTTTGTAGCTCGGAATTAATTTTGGCTAATTCTTTTGTTCTCTCTTCTACGCGGTGCTCTAGTTCAAAACGGGACTGCTGGATTTTGTCTTCCATCATCTTCCTCTCGGAAATATCGAGGAAGCTGATAATTTGATATTCGTATTTATCTATCAATATGTCGGATGTAGCATAAACTATCGGAACAGCGTTTCCTTCGGCAGTTATTAGCAGAGCTTCTTCTTTTGTAATAATCTCATCCTTAAAAACATTGTTGTCGAAAAATAAAAAGAAATCATCTCTTTCTTTGCCAATCAAATTTTCTTTTGGAGTGCAAAGAAGATTTACTGCCGTTTGGTTCGCATCTTGAATCAACTTGGAAGATTTATCAATTAGAAAAATTCCTTCATGAATTGAATCTATAATTTTGTGTAAATCTTCTGCACCTTGTTTCAGATTGTTTATTTGTTCAATCAGCTCGGTTTTCCCTTTACTTTCTTTTGAAGAATTTTTATTACCAACGGACAATTGAAAGTATCTCAAAGCGAAAATTGAAGTAAGAGCCGAAAGAACCAATTGGATTTCTTCACTAAGTATGATTTTTTTATCTATGATTAGAAGCAGAAAAGAGAAAACCATTTCATTGGATTTCATCGGAATTAAATGCGCTTCTTCGTAAAAGCTAATTTGTTTTCGTGTACTTTTGCCTAATTTCAAAGTCTCGGATAAAAATCCGGTTTCTATCAAATCGCCAAATACTTTTCTTGCCTCTACTGAAGAAAGAGACGAATAGGTGCCGGTTAATACAAACTCAAATGTTGATTGATTTAGTAAGAAAAACGACGATACTCTGCAGTTAGTAAGTTTGCAGCATTCGGCATTCAACTGTGAAATTAAATCAGTCACATTCATTGAAACCGTGGGGACTGGTTGCAAGAATCTTAAAACTGAATTTAGACTGCCATATTTTTCTTTGTAATTTTCAGACATATCAATCACATAAGCATCATTTTAATTGTATGAGAATAATCATCTATAAATTTGTCTTTTAGAGAAAGTATTGTGCCGCGTCTAAGTTTTAAAACGCCCCAGATGATCGGATTTGGCTGAGGAATTAGGTTGTCTCCAGAAAAACCGAAACCAAGTATGTGTGCAACAATATTTCCGAGATGGACCGAGGCGAGCAATGTATTTGTTTCTTTAGTTTTTTGCCCCATGTGATGATTATAAATTATGTCTTGAATATACTGGGGAATTCTCCACTTATCAGCCAAGATTTGACCGGCAGTTGCATGATCGATTCCGAAAACTTCTTTCTCAGCGTCTTTAATCTGGCATTTTTTTTCAATAACAAGTTCCATAACCTTTTGATATTCTTTCACGGCGAATTCAAGAAAAATAATTTTTCCTATGTCATGAAAAACTCCGGCTAGAAAGTAGTTTTCAACATTTTTTTCGCCGATAGCTAAACCAATATTTCTTGTAATTACACCAACTCCAATCGAGTGTGCCCAAAGATCAACCGGGCGCAAACCACGAACATTTTTATCTTTAGAAAACATCTTCATTATTGATAAAGAGAAGACAATATTTTTTACTTCGTTGTGCCCCAAATATATCAGCGCTTGCGAAATCGAATCTATTTTTCCGTGTAATCCGTAAAGTGGCGAGTTTGCGACCTTCAAAACCTTAAATGCAGAAGTTTGATCTGCGGAAATGATCTTTGCGATTTTCTCGTTGGTTGCCAGAGGATCTTCTATAGCCTGTGAGAGCTGAGAATAAATTGTTGGCAGCGTAGGTAAATTATTTACAGATGATCTGATCTTTTCGCTGAAGTCCATTTGAACCGACTGCTATTTTTGTTTTGAAATTGTTTGCACAGCTAAATTGAAAAGATCCATTTCTTGGTCATTCATCGGTGTCCAATTCATTCTCTTTTTAAGGATGGTCATCGTTTCAAAATCCAGCGCCGAAGTTAAATCAGCAGGAACTTCCGGCTCATCCGAATTAATAACAACTGCCTCTATTCCCCACGTTTTAAAAAGGCTAATGTGGCTTTCCGTTAACATTGTTCCAGCGGAAAGCAGCATTTGCCCATATAAATTTTTTACAGACTCAGCCAGTTCCATGCCCGCATAAATGTCTGCAGTATAGATTATTCTTGTAGCCATCTTATTCCAGATAAAGTCCATGTTATTATCCTCTTTTTTTCGAAAAATTTTAGACTTCCTGTATTAAAAAAAGATGAAGCTTTGTAAAAAGGTAGGCATGCAAGTGCAAAACAGCTCATTTTTGCATGGTCATAACTTTATTTTAAAAAATTTTTGATGAACAAAATATTTCTGCAGAGTCAGCAAACATTTAAGTCAAGTTTCAACTTTATTACTCTTATGCTATATTAGCGCCGTGTTTGTCTTTCTAGAAAACTAAAGGAGTAAAAAATTGCCAATTTCGAAGCGTGTTAGTAAGATTGGTTTATCGCCAACTATGAAGGTAGCCGCCGAAGCAAAAGAAATGCAAATGCGGGGCGAGGATGTAATTGATCTGACGGTTGGTGAGCCTGATTTCACTACACCGCAAAACATAAAAGATGCTGCTGTTAGGGCAATCAACAATAATTTTACTAAGTACACAAACAATGCCGGCATAATCGAACTGCGGGAAGCCATAGTTAACAAACTTAAACATGATAACAAACTTTCTTATTCGCCGAATGAAATAATTGTTTCTGCCGGAGCGAAACAAAGCCTTTATAACGCAATTCAAGCGCTTGTCTGTGTTGATGATGAAGTAATTATTTCTTCCCCCTACTACGTTTCTTATCCGGAAATGGTTTCTCTTGCTCATGGAAAGTCAGTTATAATTCCTACAACAGAAGACTCTGGTTTTAAGATTTCCCCAGAACAGCTAAGAAATACAATCACTGAAAAGACAAAATTGCTAATACTTTGTAATCCGTGTAATCCAACGGGAACAGCGTACACAAAAGAGGAACTGGCAAAACTTGTTGAGGTAATAGATGGGACACGAATCTATATTCTTTGTGATGAGATTTATGAAAAGATCATCTATGATGATTTTCAATTTTTTAGCATCGCCACATTAAGTGAACAGGTAAAAAGAAAGACTGTTACAATTAATGGTCATTCCAAAGCATATTCCATGACCGGATGGCGGCTTGGTTATGCTGCCGGACCGCAAGAAATTATCAACGCGATGAGCAAGTATCAGAGCCACAGTACAGGAAATGCCTCTTCAATTTCCCAAGCCGCTGCATTAGAAGCGCTAACCGGACAGCAGGAATCTGTTGAATTAGCAAGGAAAGAATTTGAACGTCGCAGAAATTTTCTGCACGAAGCACTTATTTCTATTAACGCCCTAACATGTTACAAACCGGAAGGAGCGTTTTATCTCTTTCCAAATGTTTCGGCTTTCTTTCACAAATCTGTAGATGTACTTAGAATAGAAAACTCGTTTGATCTATCCATGTACTTGCTCTACAAAGCTAAAGTTGCCACTGTGCCCGGCAGTGCTTTCGGCTCCGATGGGTACATCCGCATATCTTATTCAACTTCGGTGGATAAATTAGTTGAAGGTGCTAAACGAATTAAAACTGCGCTGAGTCTATTATCTTAAAACGAGTTCACCTTGAAAATTAAAACTATCATTATCGCCAGCTACATTTCTTGTTTATTTTTTATAAGCACCTTAGCTCAAGATAAAGTTGTAGACCTTTGGGATGGAAAAATTCCCGGCTGATAACAAACGCTAAGTATACAGAAGAAAATATAGTTCTCGAAAACGGTACTGTGCTAATTCAGAAAGTTACTAATCCAACTTTAAACATTTTTTTGCCGGAAAAAGAAAAAGCAAATGGAAGTGCTATTGTAATTTGCCCGGGCGGTGGGTATAAAGTTCTAGCGATTGATCATGAGGGAATTCAGATAGCAAAGTGGTTTAACAAACTTGGTTTTGCTGCTTTCGTACTTAAGTACAGATTGCCAAATGATTCAATAATGGTGAATAAAAGCATTGGACCTCTTCAAGACGCACAAGAAGCAATACGTTTTATTAGAAGAGACTGCGCACAATGGAATATCAACCCAACTAAGGTTGGCATTATTGGTTTTTCTGCCGGAGCTCATCTAGCTTCAACTGCTTCTACTCATTTTGCAGAAAAAGTTTATAATTCTGATAGTACAAGTGCACGTCCGGATTTTTCATTGCTGATTTATCCGGTAATTTCAATGAAGAATGAAATCACCCACATTGGTTCTAAAAGAAATCTCTTAGGAGAGAATCCTTCACAAGAATTAATTTTTCATTTTTCTAACGAAGAGCAAGTCGGCAAGTTTTCGCCACCAACTTTCCTTGTTCATTCACAGAATGATAATACTGTTCCTATACAGAATAGTATAAATTATTTTTTAGCACTAACAAAAAGTAATATTCCGGGTGAACTCCACATTTTTGAAAAAGGTGGACATGGTTACGGAATGGGTAGAGAAAATGGAACCGAATTACAATGGACGGAAATGTGTAAACGTTGGCTAATTCAGCGCGGAATGATGTTAGCTGATTAGGTAAGACTCGATCGCTTTATAAACTTTATCTATTGGCATTTTTTGTCCGGTCCATAACTCATAAGACTTTGCGCCTTGCTCAACGAACATTTTTAATCCGGTTACAATAGTTGCGCCTTGAGATTCTGCAAGACGAAGCAATTTTGTTTTCACCGGATTGTAAACAACGTCGAAAACAATTTGTCCTTTCATAAACGATTCTTTAATTGTTGTAGCAGAATCATCAACGTTAGGATGCATTCCCATAGAAGTTGTGTTAACAATCAGCTTCGAATCACGGAAAGTTTCTACAAGATCGGGTGGTGCGAGCGGCATAGATTTCATTTCGGTGAAGAGCATTTTTGCAGAGAAATACTCTTTAAGAGATTCCCCAATTTGATCTGTCCGGTTAATTATTGTTATATGCCCAACCTTGAATGTTCTAATGAGGGCATAAATTACACCGCGTGCTGCACCACCAGCGCCTATAACCGCAACTTTAGCGCCGGCAATTTCATCTTTGTAAGGAAGCAAAGACTCTATCACACCATGAACATCTGTGTTGTAACCGCGAAGAGTTCCTTCATCATTTACGATTGTATTTACAGCACCAATAATGCTTGCTTCTTCTGAAACATCTTTTAACAATGGCAAAACTTTCTCTTTTAAGGGAACAGTAACATTAAAGCCTTTTATTCCGAGTGCATTCATGCCCTTTAATGCATCTTTCAATGCAGCTGGCGGTACATCAAACGGAAGATATAAATAGTTCAATCCGGAAAGTTCGAATGAAATGTTGTGCATCAACGGAGAAAATGATTGTTTAATTGGATGACCAATAACGCCGATGATCTTAGTGTTCTGATTAAATTTATTTTGTACCTGCATTAACAATTAGGATTTATTCTCGTCTATAAGTTTAATAAAAAGTTTTGAAGTCTTTACTTCCGGATATTCATGAGTAAATTTATTACGGGTATTCGGATCGAGGGTGAATGCTTTTTTCAAACACTCGATTGCTTCTTGAGTATGGCTTAGTATAAAATTAATCTTAGCTTTTCCATAATAAGGATTCGCATCCTCAGATTTCAAAATAATACATTTATCGAAAGCTTCAATTGCTTCTAACCACTGTCCAACCTCTACATACGTTTCGGCAAGTTTGAACCAAGCCTCAAAATTATTTTCGTTCAGTTCTATAGTTTTTTTGTAACTCTCTATCGACTCTTGCAATTGCCCAATTGAATATTCTAATTCAGCTTTAGCAATCCAAGCATCCTCGGGATTTGTTGTCAGCGTTATTGAAGTATTAAAATCTTTTAGCGCTAATTGGTATTTGCCAATCATATCATAGCAGAACCCTCGCGCAAGAAAAGCTTCGTAGTAGCCCGGATCAAGTTTAACAGCTTCTGTATAGTTGCGTATAGCTTGATTGTATTTGTGTCCCTCTTCGTAAATCTGACCCATATTGTAAAGAACTGTTTCATCTGTAGGATCCAACTCGTAAGCCTTTTTATATGCTGTTAACGCATCCCCAGTTCTATTCACTTGAGAATATGCGTAACCAACATTGAACCAAGCGCTGGAAAAATCATCGCGAAGAGCAATTTAAAGCTCAAAACAATTTATTGACTGCTGATATTTTTCAGCACGTACCAGCACAATCCCCTTATTATACCAAGCTGTAAAACTGTTCGGGTCCAGTTCCAAATACTTGTCATATGTTTGCAATGCTTCTTCTAATCTGTCCGAGTTCTCATAACAAAAACCAATTTCGTACAATGCTTCCATATATTCATGGTCAATTTCCAATGCTTTGTTAAAATATTGAATCGCGTCATCGAACATTTCTTTCTTTTCATACAAAACGCCTAAGCTAAAAAGAATTTCTTCGTTCGAAGGTTCAATACTAAAAGCAGTTTGCAGAGATTGCAATGCTTCTTCAAACATTCCAAGATTATCTTCGGCGATTTATTTGTTAATGTAGGTTTCTACATCGTTAGGATTAAGTGAAAGTGCTTTCTCAAAACAATGATATGCATCTTCGAAAACAAAAGAATTGTTTAGCAGAATACCTTTAAAATGCCACGCCTCTGAATTATAAGGAGCTATGTTTAAGACTTCATTTACCAACAGCAAACCATCGTCAACATAATCATAATCAACGCACATCTCGATTGTTTCTTCTAAGAAATCCAAAGAGGAAATTGTTGTACCGTTTTGTATATGTTCTTTACAAATATTGATCTTTTCTTTTAGTTCCGCCTCATCATACACCGATTCTCCGTCATTATTCAGAAAATCCTCAGAAAAACTCATCAATACTCCATATTAATTTTGTGGGAAAATGTATAGCTAACAAAAGTGAAAATCAAGTTGGATTTGAAAAGAGAAATATCTATGACACTTTAATTGGACAACGTCATCATCTCTTTATTAGAAACTCTCTTAACTCCATGCGTGATTTTTAAGATGTGGAATTTTAGCTCTTTGCCGAAACGATCTTTATAAAGCCGCCCGATTTTCTTAACGAAATTATCTGTTAAATTTTCTTCGACAATATTAAATACACTTTTTATAGGTGAGCAACTTATCATTTTTGAACCGACTACTCCGGGCAACTTCACGGCCTCAGCTACTATAAAATCTGAATTGTCGTTGCTGATTTCATAATCTTTGGAAAGACCCCAATGCGATTCTGTAATAAGCACGCCAAAATCCTCCATCATTCCCTTTCTTAGAAATTTAACTGCGCTCTCGGCTCTCTTTCTTTCATTTACATTATAAAGCACTCTATTAAAAATTCTGTGCGGCAGCATATGATAGTGTCTTAGAAGAAAGTCTGATTCCACATCGCGTAAATTTTTTATTCCCCAGATATACAAACGTAATCCTTTTACGCCAACCTCACACTCTTCAACTCGTTCGTTGCATCTCTCTTGCGGATTAATAATTGCCTCTTTTGTATCACAAACAACAATATTTAACTCTCTATCAAAAAAATTAATATGCTGACTGGCTTTAGTACGTAGATCATAATTATAAATTTTTCCTTCTTTGCCACTCTGAGCTGTATGATGATGTGCTTGATTAGAAATTTTACCAATGACAGGAGCTTCATTTTTCTTAATGAGATCAAGCAAAAGCTCATCCTCAACATTGAGTGCATAATTTTTTTTGATGTTATTCACAAAAGCAACCTGCATTCCTGCTAACGAACCTAATCCTAAACATTCCGGAACATTTGACGAAATGACACAATCGAAACCGAGTTTTATTAGTTCTTGTTCATTTAGCAATTTGGTTAAATGTCTTAACAAATTAAACTCATTGCAATCTATTTGTTCCAGCGAATCGAAAGTTGTACTTAAAAATTTATCAGAATCAGCAGAAGCAAAGTTTACAACTCTATCTTTCCTTTTTCGAATAAGAACAGTCCATACTCTATTAACACATACCGAAAGCAGCACGCCTTCGTTATAATGAGTGTGATCTCCAAGTAAAATTAAACTCGCGGGAGAAACTGTAATTGAAACGTGATCGGAAGAGCCGTATGTGCTTTCAAATTTTCTTAGAGCTTTGTAAACCAGCTCGCTATCACCATTTAATCCGTTCATAGCAAATCCTCTTCATCGAAAGAGTAAGGAATGTTTTTGTCTTATTAAAATTACGAAAATTGCCGCTAATCGAACATATACTTTTGAAAAATTAGTTTTTTAAGAAGTTATTAGCTCTTGTTTCTTGGATAAGGAATTTTCTGATTGGCTCTATCAAGTTGCGGGACTGTTTTTCGTTGAAAAGAAGAAATTCTTCTTTATGTAAAACTCTACTCAATGCTCTTACAGTCGATGTAATTATAGAAACCAAATTCGTTTGCGAAGTAATTATTTCAACGGGAAGTAAAAAGATAGTATCGAAAACGGAGGACTCTACAAGCTGCATTGCTTCACTAAACGATAAATCTTCTAAGTGCGATCTATATTTTATCATACCGGATTTTTGCCGTAATCTCAGTTCAAACTTCATTCTTTCCATTAGAAGCCGAAGTGCACTATCCGTTGTAATTTTTATTTCGATCATTTTGGTTTTGTATTTTTAAAATCTAACACTGAATTTGGTAATAAAGTTTCAAGAGATGCCCCGGCTCTAAACCGGGGCTAATTTTTATGCAGTAGCTAAAACTGATGTGACCTTTTTTGCAGCATCTTGAAGTGACGTAGCGACTGAGAAATTTAAGCCAGAGCTTTCCAACATTTCTTTTGCTTCTATTGAGTTTGTTCCTTCAAGCCGAACAACAATGGGAACGGTAACAGATACTTCATTTACCGCGTCAATAACACCTTGAGCAACACGGTCACAGCGAACAATTCCGCCAAAAATATTTATGAGCAATGCCTTAACATTTGGATCAGAAAGAATAATCTTGAAACCGTTAGCAACAGTTTCTTTATTAGCTCCGCCGCCAACATCTAAAAAGTTTGCTGGTTCACCGCCGGCAAGTTTAATAATATCCATTGTAGCCATTGCAAGTCCAGCGCCATTAACCATACAGCCAACGTTTCCATCTAGCTTTATGTAATTAAGATTGAATTTGGAAGCTTCAATTTCGAGCGGAGCTTCTTCGTTCAAATCTCTGTAAGCTACAATTTCCGGATGACGGTAAAGCGCGTTATCATCAAAATTCATTTTAGCATCGAGAGCAAGAATTTTATCATCATTGGAAATAACGAGAGGATTGATTTCGAGCATCGAAGCATCAGTTTCCTCGTAAGCTTTGTAGAGTTTCATAATGAAGTTGGTAAAACTCTTGAATGCAGCGCCTTCTAAGCCTAATCCAAACGCAATTTTTCTTGCTTGAAACGATTGAATTCCGGTAGAAGGTTCAATCCATTCCTTAATAATTTTTTCCGGGGTTTCTTCAGCAACTTTTTCAATTTCAACGCCACCTTCAGTTGAAGCCATTATTACATTTTTAGAAACCGCGCGGTCCAATAAAATTCCGAGATAGAGTTCTTTTTTGTAATCAAGTCCCTCGGTGATAAAAAGGGTTTGAACAATTTTTCCTTCAGCTCCGGTTTGATGTGTAACTAACAAGTTTCCAAGCATCTTGGTAGCATAATCGCGAGCTTTTTCTGTATCGGTTGTAAATTTTACGCCGCCTTCAAGAATTAATTCTTCTCTGTTGGAAGGATTGTAGAGCTTTCCTTTCCCTCTTCCGCCGGCATGAATTTGAGATTTAACAACATATTGATTGATTCCGCGCGCTTGCAGTTCGCCAATAGCAGAATCGAATTGAGAAAGATCTTTGATTGCGATTCCATCTTGAACCGGAACGCCATACTTTTTTAAAACTTCTTTTGCTTGATATTCATGGATTTTCATGATTGATCCGCTTGTAATAGGTGAAAAATGATTAATTACCGTTTGAACGGGTGAAAAATTACGGGATTCGCTTCTGAGAATCAATTTGGCAAAAATTTATCTCCTCGGTCAAAAATTTGAAGATTATTGAACCTTTGTGAATAAATTAGCTGTTATAACATTAATTAAATCTTGCTGCAAAGGAATAGCTATGAATAAAAATCAAAAACTAGTTTTGGCTTCGGTGTTAGCAATAATTGTTACATCAGTTATTGTTTGGATTGCTTACGGAGCAGAAATTTTTACCAAGACACAAGTTTTGGTTGAGCAAAAAGATGAGCTCTTTGGCTTGACAGAAAAGAAATGGGCGGATAAATTTATCTGGGGCTTGGATCTAAGCGGAGCCATCAGCGGAATAAGTTTTGTAATTGGAGCAATTTTATTTTTCATTTTCAGAACAAAAAAAATCGGAAAGGAATTGAAATGAATAGATTTAGAATTCTCACAATTGTTGTGTTAGTATCATCATTCTTACTTCAAGCGCAAGGCTTCAAAGTGAAAGCAAAGGGAAATCAAACATTTAACTTTGAGGATAAGTCGGACAAGAATCAAATAACTTTCTTTAGCACAACTCCGCTGGAAGATATTAATGGAACGGTAAATGGAATTTCCGGCAATGTTTCCTTTGATGTCGCAAACTTTGCAAAAACAGTTAAGGGAAAAATTGTTGTTAAGGTCGCTTCGATGAATACAGGAATTGAATTGAGGAACTCTCACTTAAAAGGTGCAAACTGGTTCAACGAAAAGAAATTCCCGGAAATTATTTTTGAATTAAAGTCAGTTGAAGCCGCAAAGCAAACTGCCGATAACAAAATTGAATTTAAAGCTAAGGGAAATTTCACGCTTCACGGAGTAACAAAGGAAATCAGTTCGGATGTTGAAGCGATTTATTTAGATGAGAATGAACAAACTCAAAAACGCGCACCGGGAGATTTGCTTGGGCTTAGAACAAAGTTCAAAGTCAGTCTTTCCGACTATGATGTGGATAATGCAGTAGTCGGTAAGAAAGTTGCCGATGCAATTGAGGTAACTGTAAATATAGTTGGCTCAAACAAGTAGTTTTAGTATGAGACTGTCTCAAAAGTAATGTTTTATCATAAAATAGCCCGCGGATGACACAGATTCAACTGATGATTTTCGCAGATTATTTATTTGAAGAATTACTTTTGAGACAGCCTCTTAACTTATTTTTTCTTCTCTTCAAAAATCTTATCGGATATTCCTTTATTAATCTTATAGTTTGCATAGGTCATTATTACAGAGCCTTTAATTTTCGCTGACCTTCCCCGTCCATTGTTGTCTTTCTTTTCAGCCATAGCGGTAGCTTCCGGCAAGTTGGCTTCTCCCAAGTTAAATGAAATTTTTAAAACTGTTGGCAACGGCGTTGAGGTTGGTGTATATGTGAATTCCGTTTTAACCGTCCCGCTTCTCTTTGTTGTTGTTTCAACTTTTCTAATTATTGATTGAGAAGCATCAATCCAGAGAGTTGAAATAATAAAATTGGAAGTGTCCGTATTAGGAACAAGCTTTACAACATCAAGAGATTTGCCTTCTACCTTATCCGAACGAACAAAAACAGCAGTGTAATCACCTTTGAGTAATTGCATCGGAGAAAAATTTGTACCCTGCTTCGGCAGCATTGCAAAACCTTCCGTATCAATTTTAAATTTGTCCGGTTGTTTAAAATAAACTTTGGCTTTGCTTGGCGGAACTTTTATAAACTCCATATCAAGTTTTACTTCTACATCTGCTTGATAATCTTTTACCTTTTCAAATCTGGTTTTTACAGCATCCAATAGTTTATTCGGGTCCTTGGTTTGCGCGTTTATAGAAATGGCAATCATAAGCATGGCAACAAAAAACTTTTTCATTAGTTCACCTTAATTAACTTAAAATGTCTTTTCTTATGAATAAAAATGCCGTTAACGCGTATAGCACAACTATATGACCAATTAATACGGCCGCGGAGTTTACGAGATCTTTGTAATCAACAGGATCGGCAAAGAAGCCGTCCCATTGTGTTAAATGGCTTGTAAAAAAGTAGGGGCGCAAGTTTTGCAAAAACTCTACCGGAATTGCAGATAGAATTAAGAAAACAATTATCACCGCCATTGTAGTTACAATTGGACCAATAGCGTTACTAACAAGAGAGGAAAAGAAAATCGAGAATGCCATTACAGTCATCATGCTTAACGACGCGTATGCATAAGCAGAAACCATTCGCCACATAACATCACTGGGGGCATAAATAATTATTTTTTCTTTGAAGACAATCAACTCTCCGGAGCCAAAGAAAATCAAACTGCCGCCAAGACTTATTGCGAGCAAGAAAAGAATAAATAGAAATGTGTAAGCGAACCCAGCCAAATATTTAGAAGTAACTAACGACAATCTTGAAACCGGACGCGTAAGAAGCATTCTATAAGTTCCGGCAGTTGCTTCTCCGGCAAAAAGATCTCCGCCAACAAGAACAATTAAAAACGGTATGTGAATGAACATTGCATTAAGAATTAAATACGCTACCACATAACCGTTAAAGAAATTCCCTTGCAGCGTAAATTGATCGCTAAGGCTTCGCGTTGCTGATTGCACAAAATGCTCTTGTGTAAAGTAAAGCGCAAGCTGAACAATCAAAGTCATGCCGAACAAAGCGATAAAGCCAATATAAGTTCTCCACTTCCTAAATATTTTTTGTAGTTCGATTAAAACGAGAGTCATCATTTTTGACCTCCTTCCGTAATTTTTAAGAAGAAGTCTTCCAGAGAACGAACCGGAACAACTGAACCAACCATAAAGCCCTTGTCGTTTAAGTATCTGTTCAATTCGGCAACGTCGCTTTTCAGCATATCAAACTGCATCTCGTTTTTAACACTTGTCTTGTAAACTTCCGCCCATTTCGAATTTTTGATTTCTACAACAGCATCATCAATTCTATCAATTTCTACAGAGACCGACATTTTATCAACATTTAATAACTCATCAACAGTTCCTTCGACTTGAGTTGTTCCTTTACTGATAATAATCATTCGAGTGGCGATAATTTCAACTTCGCGGAGAATGTGAGAGCTGAGAAAGATTGTTTTATTTTTTGTCTTGCTTAGATAAAGAATAAGATCGCGGATTTCCTTCATTCCTTGCGGATCTAAGCCGGTTGTAGGTTCATCAAGTATTATCAGTTCCGGGTCGTGAAGCAACGCTTGCGCAATTCCGAGCCTCTGCTTCATTCCATGAGAAAAAGTTTTAACCTTACTCTTGTAACGTTTATCAAGACCAACAAGCTCAAGCATTTCCATAATTTTATTTTTAGATGCATCAGCACCGGAAAGCTTACCAAGAATTTCTAAATTCTTATAAGCTGAGAGATACATATAGAAATCGGGCTTTTCAACAATTGCCCCAACCTTCCGGAGAATTTCATTTCTATTTTTCTCAAGAGGCATTCCAAATATTTTAATAGAGCCGGCGTTTGGTTTGATAAGAGAAAGAAGCATTCTAATAGTTGTGCTCTTCCCGGCACCGTTGGGACCAAGAAATCCAAATACATCTCCGCGAAAAACATTTAGATCAAGATTGTTAACCGCGGTAAGATTTTTAAACCGCTTTGTGAGTCCGCGAACTTCAATTACATGATCGGAATTCATATTCCTCCGAATTGTTTAGAAATAAGACGGATACATGAGGCATATTGTTACACGTAACGTATATCCGTTAAAATTATTTTTCGGTGAGTTTCTTTTTGCCGAATTGATATTCCAGCGGGATGTATTTCGCAAGAATAAATCCGGGAATTGCCGCAACAAGAACCCAGATAAAAAAGAATTTGTAGCCAATTGCTTCTTGTATTATTCCACTTAGCATTCCGGGAATCATCATGCCGAGCGCCATAAATCCGGATGCAAGTGCGTAATGTGAAGTTCTGTATTCGCCATCGGAAATGTTAATCATATACATCAAAAGAAAAGTTAGACCGAAACCATAGCCGAATGATTCAACAGCCACACAAGCATAAGTAATCCATATTAATTCCGGCTGGAACCAAGCGAGATAAACATAAACTAAATTTGGTGCGTTAAGGGCAAAGAGCATTGGCATCGTTAAACTTTTCAAGCCTTTTCTGTAAACGAGAAGACCGCCCCAGATTCCGCCAAGCATTAATGCAATTGCGCCAACAATTCCGTTTATCAAACCAACTTCAGAAGTTGATAAACCTAAACCGCCAAGTTCACGAGGATCCATCATAAACAGCGCTGAAATTTTAACTATTTGTGCGGCTCCAAAATTGTAGAATAGTAAGAATAGAATGATGAGAATAATTTTTTTCTTCTCGAAAAATCTTGCAAAGCTGCGGAAGAATTCTTTTCCCGGTGATGAGGTCCTCCTGTTTCCGGCCGGCTTATCTTCATCCGGTTCCGGCAGAACAAGTCTGTGGTAAACAAAAAGTAAAACAAAAAATCCGGCGAGAACGAAAAATGTAATCGCCCAAGCCAGTGGTATCTTTTGAGAACGAGCTGTGAACACGGAAATGGTTTTCTTTCCGATTGTTGAATCAAGCTGGATTACAGTGAAAGCCGGTTTGTTCCAGTTCTTATCTGTAAAGCGAAGTTCTTTTCCTTCTACAACTTTAATTCCTTCGTGACCTTCAAGAAAATCAACATTGATAAAATATTCACTTCCTTCACTTGGCTTTTTCGATAGAACAAATTTTACGATACCAACGTTGCCAACCAGATCTTGCATTCCAGTTGTATCCGGCAGTTCAAGCATTTCCCGCGAGAAACCGTTCATTATGTTAAAACTTTTTGCAAAGTGCTTATAGAAA
>DAIEQT010000035.1 GCA_027347545.1 Ignavibacteria bacterium
CTTGCGGTGTGTTTATTGTATGCCGGAAGAGGGAATCAAATTGATTGACCACTCTTCCGTTCTTTCTTTTGAAGAGATAGGTGAGTTTACAAAAATTGCTGTCGAAATGGGAATTTCGAAAGTTAGAATTACCGGCGGCGAACCATTAGTTCGCAAAGGAATTGTAAACTTTGTCGGCCTGCTTTCAAGAATTGATGGAATAAAAGATTTATCAATGACGACAAACGGATTGCTTCTTGAGAAGTATGCACAGCAATTGAAAGATGCCGGATTGCAGAGAGTGAATATCAGTCTTGATACAATTGATGAAAAGAAGTTTGCGGCAATTACACGCGGCGGAAATATCAATGAAGTGAAAAAAGGAATTGAAGCAGCAAAGTCCGCCGGATTGCATCCTATAAAAATTAATTGTGTGATAAAGAAAAGTCTTGACGAGCCGGAGGCGCTTGCAGTTAAAAAGTATTGCGATGAAAACGGTTTGGAAGCGCGCTTCATTTATGAAATGGATATTGAAAAAGGTGAGTTCGGTGTAGTTCATGGCGGCAGCGGCGGCGATTGCGCAAACTGCAATCGCCTTCGTTTAACAAGTGATGGTTTTCTAAAGCCTTGTTTGTTTAGCGATATCTCGATTAATATTAGAAAAGTAGATTACAAAGAAGCGTTGAGTTTAGCCCTTGAACAAAAGCCGGCTTGCGGAAACTCCAGCACTTCACATAAGTTTTATAATATCGGAGGTTGAATGGAAAGGTTATCTCATGTTGATAATGAGGGACGGGCAAACATGGTTGATATTGGCGGAAAGAAAATTCAATTTCGTTCAGCCCGCGCGGAAGGATTTATACATCTTCAGCCGGAAACAATAGAACTGATTAAAGAAAACAAACTGAAAAAGGGAGACGTACTCACTGTTGCGGAGATTGCGGGAATTCAAGCGGGAAAGAAAACGAGCGAGTTAATTCCACTTTGCCATCCTTTGCAAATTACCAAACTCGATGTTAAAGCCGGGCTAAAAGAAAACGGTGTTCAAGTTTCCAGTTATGCTAAATGTGTTGGACAAACCGGAATTGAAATGGAAGCGCTAACAGCAGTTTCTGCCGCGCTGCTTACAATTTATGATATGTGTAAAGCTGCTGATAAACGAATGATTATCAGTGAAATTAAACTGATTGAAAAAATAAAAAGTGACTTAGTAGATTAAACCTTTGCGTCTCCGCGTCTTTGCGAGATATTTTTTTCTCGCTAAGCCGCAAAGGCGCCAAGCAAAAAAGGAATAAACATGAATAGCTATATAGTTTCTCTAAATATTTCCGAAGAAAAAGGAACGATAAAAACCCCTAGAGAGCAAGTCGAGATTTACAACCATGGAATTGTTGGCGACGCGCACTCCGGCTACTGGCATAGACAAGTAAGCATGTTGGCTCAAGAAGATATAGATAACTTTTCTCTGCTCGATGCCGGCAATAGAAAATTTCTGCCGGGAGAATTTGCGGAAAATATAACAACGCACGGAATTGATTTTAAGAAAGTTGCCATTTTAGACCGCTTTAAAATTGGCGAAGTGGAGTTGGAGCTAACTCAAATAGGAAAAAAATGCCACGGCGATGGCTGTGCAATTTTTGTTGAAGTTGGTAAATGTGTTATGCCTAAGTCTGGAATTTTTACCCGTGTAATTCATGGCGGAGTAATTAAACAGAATGACAAGATAGAATATCAGCCGCGACCATTACGTATAAAAATTATAACTCTGAGCGACCGCGCGTTTAGCGGAGAGTATAAAGATTTAAGCGGACCCGCTATAAAAGAAAGTCTGGCAGAATACTTTGCTGGCAAACGCTGGCATGTTGAATATTCATACTCACTAATCCCAGATGACGGCGGGAAACTTCTTACTGAACTTCAAAAAGGTGTAGATGAAAAAGTTGATGTTGTTTTCACAACCGGAGGAACTGGAATTGGACCACGAGACATTACTCCGGAAATTGTAGAGAAGTTTTCTGATAAATTAATTCCCGGAATAATGGATCAGATTCGTTTAAAATATTTTGAAGCGATTCCTTCTTCGATTCTAAGCAGATCAGTCGCAGCGGTTAAAAACGAAACACTAATTTTTTGTTTGCCCGGCAGTATAAAAGCAGTAGAAGATTATGTAAGCGAAATCTTGAAAATACTAGAACATGCAATTCTGATGCTTCACGGGTTGGGACACTAATTTTAAATATTGAGCCCCGGTTTCCCGGGGCGAAATATCGCGATGAATTAATATAAGAGATTCTTCTCCTGCAAAAAACGGGGGATCGGAATGACGATAAACTTATTTCTCACTCATAAACGGATAGCGGAAATCGCTTCTTGGAACAAAGCTTTCTTTAATAGTTCTTGGAGAAACCCAACGGACAATATTCAAGAAACTTCCGGCTTTGTCATTTGTTCCGCTAGCGCGCGCACCGCCGAACGGCTGCTGTCCAACAACTGCACCGGTCGGTTTATCATTAATATAGAAATTACCGGCAGCGTGTTTTAGAATCTTATCCGCAGTAACAATAGCACTTCTGTCCTCGGCAAAGATAGCGCCTGTTAGCGCATATGGAGAAGTCTGATCGCAAATCCTCAAAGTCTCTTCAAACTTTTCATCTTCGTAAACATAAATTGTTAATACCGGACCAAAGATTTCTTCTTCAATCGTTTTGAATTTTGGATTTGTAGTAACAATAATTGTTGGGTTAATAAAGTAACCGACTTTGTCGTTATACTTTCCGCCAACAATAATCTCAGCGTCTTTGGATTTCTTGGCATATTCAATGTAGCTGACAATAGAATCGAAAGCCGCTTTATCAATTACTGCGTTGTTGTAGTTTGAAAAATCTGTAACCGGACCGGTTTTCAGTCCCTTCAAATCTGAAACGAGAATCTTTTTTAATTCAGACCAGATAGATTTAGGAATATAAGCACGCGAAGCAGCCGAACATTTCTGCCCTTGATACTCAAATGAACCTTGAATCAATGCGGTAGCTAAACCGCGCACATTTGCGCTCGAATGTGCAAACACAAAATCCTTGCCGCCGGTCTCTCCAACTATTCTAGGATAAGTTTTGTATTTGTTAATGTTGTTGCCAATAATTTTCCACATTGATTGAAACACTTGTGTGCTTCCTGTAAAATGTAAACCGGCAAAATTAGGGTCGTTAAAAACTACATCGCCGATTTTTTGTCCGGAACCCGGAATGAAATTAATAACTCCCGGGGGAAGTCCGGCAGCTTCTAAAAGTTTTA
Source organism: Ignavibacteria bacterium (assembly GCA_027347545.1). Lineage (GTDB taxonomy): Bacteria > Bacteroidota > Ignavibacteria > Ignavibacteriales > Melioribacteraceae > Stygiobacter. The sequence continues at coordinate 3,271 of DAIEQT010000035.1, forward strand.
TCATATAGTAAGCGGAAAGAACACTTGTTGCCGCTGGCTTAAGCAGTGCAACGTTTCCCATAATTGCCGGGGCGCCCGGTAGGTTTGCATTAAACGTAGTGAAGTTGAATGGAGCAACTGCAAAAATAAATCCTTCAAGCGGACGGTATTCCATTCTGTTCCACATTCCATGCGGTGAATGAGGCGGCTGCTCTTGATAAAGTTTGTAAGCATAGTGAACGTTGAAACGGAAGAAATCGGCAGTCTCACAAGCCGCATCAATTTCAGCCTGATGAGCATTCTTGCTTTGTCCCAACATTGTTGATGCAAGAATTGTGTATCGCCAATCGGTTAGAGTAATCATATCAGCGGCACGCATGAAAATAGCTGCACGGTCTTGCCATTCCATAGAAGACCAGGTCTTCCAGGCTTCCATAGCAGAATCAATTGCCATTTGAACTTCTTTGGCGCCTGCTTTATGATATTTACCAAGTATATGTTTGTGATTGTGGGGCATTACAACATTAGCTGTATCGCCGGTTCTTACTTCTTTTCCGCCAATGATGAGGGGAATATCTATTGTTAGTTGTTGCATTTCAGCAAGCTTTGTTTTGAGAAGAGCGCGTTCCGGCGAGCCGGGCGCAAATGTTTTTACCGGTTCGTTTTCCGGCATTGGATGATGAAAAACTGCATTTGCCATGCTATTTCCTTGATAATTAAATTCAA
>DAIEQT010000099.1 GCA_027347545.1 Ignavibacteria bacterium
TAAGAGAAATGGATGTTCAGTCATGCGCGTTGGATAATCAGAAGATAGATTTTGAGCATCATGACGGAATCTTAAAAATTTTGCTTTCTCAGATAGTCGAGAAGAACACAAACCATACTATTACTGTTAATTATAATGGCGCCCCTAAGAGCGGCTTGTTTGTTGGGAAGAATAAGTACCGAAATTTTTCTGCCTTCAGCGATAACTGGGCAAACTACGCCAGCTATTGGTTTCCCGCTATTGATCATCCTTCAGACAAAGCTTCGGTAACCTTTAATGTCTCTATCCCAAAGGGCTATGAAGTTATTTGTAACGGGGATTTAGTTGAGAAATCATTACTAAACCTAAATGAAACTAAATACACATACAGCATGAAGGAACCGGTTCCAACATATTGTATGGTAGTAGGAGTATGTGACTTTGCAATCACCGAAACTAAAACAGATTCCGGAATTCCAATTTTTTATTTCACTTATCCGGAAGATAGTTTGAATGCAGTAAACGGTTTCAAGCGAGCGGCTGATATGGTTAGTTTCTACGAAGAAACTATTGGCTCCTTCCCCTACTCAAGACTTTCACTAGTTGAGTCATCAACAATTTTTGGCGGAATGGAAAACAGCAGTGCTATTTTCTTTACTGAAAAGAGTCCCTCATTCACTGGCGAAAAAGATAACGAAGAGACAGTCGCGCATGAAATCGCACACCAATGGTTTGGAGATGCAGTTACAATGTCCGATTGGTCGGAAGTTTGGCTCAGTGAAGGATTTGCTACCTACTTTACGGCACTTTACTTTGAAGCCCGCGACGGCAAAGAGCGCTTTAATAAAATCATGAACGAATACATGAAAAGTTACCGTCAAAACACTAACTGGAAAACTCCGGTAATTCATCAAGATTACAAAAGACTCTCCGAGTTACTCAATGTTGAGACCTACCAGAAAGCTGCTTTCTTCTTGCATGAACTAAGAAAGAGCATAGGAGACAAATATTTTTTCAATTCCGTAAGAGAATACTATAAGCGTTTTGTTCATTCTAATGCAACCACAAATGATTTCAAAGGAATAGTTGAATCAATTTCCGGGACTAGGCTTGATGAGTTATTTGCTAATTGGCTTTACTACCCGGGCCTGCCAAATCAAATTTAATCAACAAAAAACCCCGTCAATTATCTAACAGACGGGGTTTATAATTTCATTCATACTTTAACTCAGCAAGGAGATTTCATTCTGGCTACTGCCGTATCCCAGGTTGCTTGTTGTTCAGTTGTTAATAAAGCACGGACTCCATCGAGTAATATTTTTCTGCTTGCGCACATTTGTCTTTTAACTGAAGCCGTCGCCGGGTTTGTTTCGATTGCGTTACGAACCCTTTCATTCAAGTTTTTAATCTTTTCTTCCCCTTCCCTTTTTGTGATTTTACCATCTTTAACATCTTGTGCAATGGCTTTACGCTGTTCCTTTGCGGCTTCTATAATAGTTTTGTTTGCATCTGCAAATTCTTTTACTAGTGGTTTCATTGATTCATGATAAGCTTTTACCAAAACATCAATTTCAGTTTTTTGGCTATCAGTTAATTTCAATTTTCCGAAGATCATACCGAGATGTTTGTTCCAATCATATCTTGCCAGCCAGCCTACAGCAGAGCCATGCATCATTCCGCTGCCCGGCTTGAAATCGCCCGCACTTACAAAACTGTAGTTAAGCATTGTGGGATTGATTGAAAGGTCAGCATCAAGGGTTGCATCTTCTATTGCATTTTCAGCATCGAGATAGTCAATCATCAAGTATTGAGCTGAATCAAAATTTGCGTTTGTTGGTGATGTAACTTCGTCTTGCTTATTACAGCCGGCGAGAAAAATAACCGGTAGGATTATCAGTGATAAAGCGAAAAAGAATTTTGGGTTTTTCATGTTTACCTCTTTTGGTTGTGTCGATTTGACAACACATTAAATTACCGGGTTTAAAGTGCAATGAAATATGCATGAACTCAAGAGCTTTACCAACAATTTCACTGTTCGTAATAAAGTTTTAATCAATTATGATTGAAAATTTTTTATCTCAATAAGGCGTTTTATATTTCGAGCATAGAACAATTAGGGAAAGAGTTAAAATGAAACAAAAAATCAATGGAATTTCCGTTAACACTTTTGGCGATTCCTCAAAGCAAACTATAATCTTCGTTCATGGCTTTCCATACGATCATACAATGTGGCAAAACCAAATTGATTTTTTACATAAGAACTACTTTTGCGTTGCTTACGATGTCCGCGGCTTAGGAGAAAGCACTGTTGGCGATGGGCAGTACATGATGGAGCTTTTCGTAGATGATCTCCTTTCCATAATTACTGAGCTAAATTTAGTAAAACCGGTTATATGCGGACTTTCGATGGGCGGCTACATTGCTTTGCGTGCTATGGAAAGAAACCAAGAATTGTTTGGTGGACTTATTCTCTGTGATACAAAAGCGGATGCTGACGGAAATGCCGCAAAGTTAAACCGCGCAATCAATATCAGCATGATAAATAATGAAGGTTTGGTAAAGTTTACTGACATGTTTGTTACTAATTGTTTCGCTGAAGAAACACCTAAGCAAAACGAGAAAATGTTTTTAACTACTCTTTACAAATCGCAAAAGAATGATCCGGCTGGAGTTAAAGGCTGCATCATTGCGATAATGAGCCGGACAGACACAACAAATTATCTCCACCAAATAAAAATTCCAACACTTGTTATTTGCGGCGCGTTTGATAAACTAACACCTACTCCGATAATGAGAACTCTCGCAGAGAAAATTCCAAATTCCGAGTTCGCGTCAATTCCTTTTGCTGGACATATGTCGCCGCTTGAAAATCCGGAATGTGTGAATGATCTAATGAAGGGATTTTTGGATAAGAATTTTACTTCTTAATTACTTTTTCAATTTCTTTGAAGTTTGGGTTAGGCGGAATTTTCTTCTTTATAGTATCAATCCGTGTAACTGGTGTTTTTCGTTTTAGAGCCGGAATTGTTTCCGCTTGAGTTTTTTCGATTACTCTTTCAATCGGTGCAAAGTAAGGATCTGCTTTTAGATTTGTAACAGCGCCTTGTGTATTTGTCGGTGAAGATGGAACGTTATCTCGTGTAGTCTCACCTTCTTGTTTAGGCGCTTGATGTGAGCCATCTACCGCCAACATGACATTAACCTTTTTAGGCGCTGGCTTTGTTGTTCCGCTACCCGGCTGAGTCTGAACATCGGTTAAAACTTCTTTACCAATTGGTCTGTTAACAGAATTATCAAAAGTAACTTCTGCCCCTTTTCTTGGTGCTGCCTTTCCCTCTTCAATTACACTATCAACACTTTCAAAATTGTTTACTTCTGGCTTTTTTGAATAGACACTTTCAATTTTGTTTTTCCCCTTTTCAACAACTTGCAAAACTTTTTGCTTATAGGGCAATATTGAATCTGCAACCCCGCTTATTCCAACGAGCAAGAAACTAGTAAGCAGAATTGAAGCTGTAACTGGTAAAACTTTTGCCAGAAAGAATCTTAAACCTCTTTCCATGAAACGAGGTCCAGTACCGGCAGAGGCAGCAAGAGCTTTATCAGCTGCGTTTACTCTATTAACAAAAAACCAAAGAGAAACGGTAAGAAGCCAAATTACAATTACAGCGACAACAAGGAAGATCATTGCAATTTCTTTTTGAGAGATGATAAGGGAAATTATTATTGAACCGATAAAAAAGAAGAGAAAGAATTGCATTCTCTTTTCCAATTGGGTCTCTAAAAACATTCTCTCTTGAAATGCGTCCCAGCTCATTTTATTCTCGTTCACTTAATAAAATTTTACTTCGTGCCGAATAAACTTTCCTTCTTCGTAAATAAACTTGGCTGAAAAATGTTTGTCTTGAAAAAGCCAAGGAATAAAAATTTTATCGCCGTCCCAAAGATTCAGATCAACCAGTTTATCATTGGGAATCCACTCAAGTTTACCTTCGTTTGAATCAATAAGTTTCCCGCTGAACTTTGAAGATGTAAACAGAAACACGTACCAGTCTTTCTTTCCGTCAAACATCGGAAACGTGATAAAACCTTTCATTTCCGGCTCAATCATCAACAAACCACTTTCTTCTTCAACTTCCCTAATTGCACAATCTTCCGGCGATTCACCTTGCTCAAACTTTCCGCCAAGTCCGTTCCATTTACCTTCATGGTAATCGTTTGGCTTCTTGTTGCGGAATAACATTAGCGTCTTCCCTTCATGCATCACATAACACAGCGTAGCAAGTTGTACCAAATCAGTTCCTATTTATTGATTGATTCCGCTAATGCTTTCGAGATTTCGTCTAGCTCTTCCAGAAACCATTTTACTTTATCTGACTTAGCGCGTTTACTATCGCGTACCAAAGCCATCCAAAGCTTAGTTTCATTTGCAAACTTAATTGCTTCAATTGTTGAATTCGTTAAATCTTTTTTTGTTAAAGCCGCTGAAGATTCTATAAACTTACTTATAACGCTCGTTCCGTTCTTAAAAAGCTCGTCATTAATTTTCTTAGAGACATCATCCTTAGGCAGCAAATCAATAAACTCAATCAACTTTAGCGTAAAGAAATAAATTCTTTGCTTAAACTCGCTACGGGATTTGGGAGATTCTAAAGTCATAGACAGTTCAGTCCTTGCTCAATCCTAAATAACCATCTTTTAGAAGATAATTCTTAACATAATCGGCAACGCCTTCACCTACATTCTTAATTGGTTTTTCATAACCGGCTTCTCTGATTTTTTGCAAGCTGGCTTCGGTAAAATACTGATACCTATCGCGAATATCTTCAGGCATATCAACAAATTCAATGTTCACCGGCTTTCCCACAGCATTGAACAAAGCAGTTACAAGATCAATCCATGTTTGCGCTTTACCAGTTCCAACATTATAGATTCCATTTTTATCGGCATTATCAAGAAAGAAAAGGATCATATCAACCGCATCTTTAACATAAACAAAATCGCGTTTCTGCTCGCCGTCTTTGTAATCGCTTCTATGTGATTTGAACAACCTAACTTTTCCGTGGTCGCGCACTTGCTCAAAAGCTTTGTGGACTACACTTCGCATATCTTCTTTATGATATTCATTTGGTCCGTACACATTGAAAAACTTTAGTCCAACAACCTTGTTCATCAAACCGTTTCTCTTAATCCAGGTATCAAACAAATGCTTTGAGTAGCCGTACATGTTTAGCGGACGAAGTGTCTCGAGTTTACTTTCATCATCGTCGTAGCCGTTGGAACCATCACCATAAGTTGCGGCGGAAGAAGCGTAGATGAAGCGTGTTCCGTTTTCCAAACAAAATTTTGCAAGTTCTTGAGAGTAGTGATAATTGTTATCCATCAAATAATCGGCATCTTTCTCTGTAGTTGAAGAACAAGCACCGAGATGAATTATCGAAGTGATTTTGAAAGGTTCATTTTTCTGAAGAATCATTGCCATAAAATCATCTTTGTACAGAAAGTCGGCATACTTAAGTCCATTCAAGTTCATCCATTTTTCATCACTGCCAAGCTCATCTACGATAACAATTTTGTCCACTCCCATTTGGTTCAACTTCCACACAACAGCGCTGCCTATAAATCCAGCGCCTCCGGTTACAACTATCATTATCTTCTCGATTATTTATTATATTTGAGCGAAAGTTAACGATATCTCACTACTGAATCAAAACTGAAAAACTTGTAATCGTCCACTTCTTAATCATAATCTTAATCTTGATCGTGATTAAGAAGAGTAAGGGCAAGATTAAGAGTAAGATCAAGACTGGGTAAAATGATGAAATACGATTTAAAATATTTTCAAGACATACTTAAAAATAAAATTCTCCTCCTCGATGGCTCGATGGGAGTTTTTATACAGCGCTTCAAATTAAGCGAAGAACAATTTCGCGGTGAAAAGTTTAAGGACCATCCGGTTGATCTTAAAGGCAACAATGATATTCTTGTTCTAACTCAGCCGGAAATCATAAAAGGAATTCACAGAAATTATCTTGAAGCTGGCTCTGATATAATTGAGACCAACACTTTTAACGGGACAGCTATTTCTCAAGCAGATTATAAGACTGAGCATTTGGTTTACGAGATAAATTTTGCTGCTGCGAAGATCGCAAAAGAAGTTGCCGATGAATTCACAAAACTAAATCCCGATAAACCCCGCTTTGTTGCCGGTTCATTTGGACCAACAAACAAAACTCTTTCAATCTCGCCGGATGTAAACGATCCCGGCTTCCGTTCTGTAAGTTTTGATGAAGTTGCTGCGGCATTCAAAGAACAAGCGCGCGGATTGATTGATGGCGGCGCCGATATTCTTCTTGTTGAAACTATGATTGATACGCTCGTTTGCAAAGCCGCATTATTCGGCATTATGGAATTGTGCGAAGAAACCGGCAACAATATTCCCATAATGATTTCCGGCTCTGTGATTGATATGAGTGGCAGAACTTTAAGCGGGCAAAACACG
>DAIEQT010000104.1 GCA_027347545.1 Ignavibacteria bacterium
GCCAAGAACATCTACGATTGAAAGATTTTTAATTTCGCCAAGGTTGAGAGCTTTTATTCCTTCTTCAATCTTGGTTTTATCGCCAACAACAACAACTATCATCTGTTCCGGAACAACATATTTCTTTGCGGCTGTTGTAACTTCACCGTTAGTAACTTTTAATACACTCGATACATAATTATCAAAGTAGTTTTCCGGTAAATTGTATTGAACCATTTCATCTAACTGTCCGGCAACTTCCGCAACTGTTTGAAAATTTCCCGGATAGCTTAGCGCAACTAGATTTTTTCCTCTATTAAGTTCATCGGCTGGAATTGTTTCGCGTATTCCATTCAGCTCTTTGAAAAACTCAACCAGTGCTTTATCGGTTACTTCTGTTTGAACAGAAGAGCTTGCTGTAAAACTTCCCGGAATTGGTCTGAATGCAAAGCGTGAAGAAGCGCCGTAAGTGTAACCGTGAACTTCGCGCAAATTGTTATTTAGACGTGATGTGAATGAACCGCCCAGAATTGTATTCATAACAACTAACGCATTGTATTCCGGTGTTAAACGTGATGCGCCTATTCTTCCGATTGAAATAACCGATTGCGCCGCGCCCGGCTTATCAATCAAATAAACAATTCTGTTTGTTACTTGAGCCGCTTCTTTAACTTTTTCCTCTTTAACATCTCCCTTTGCCCATTTGCCAAAAGCTGCTTCTAATTTCTTTTTCAACTCATCGGCTTTAATATCTCCAACAGCAACAAAGTAAGCGTTGCCCGCGGTAAATTGTTTTTTGTAGAAGGTCTTCAAATCATCAGCAGAAAAATTCTTGATTGTATTTTCATCTGTCATTCTTCCGTAAGGATGATCTTTGCCAAAAAGAATTTTGTTAAACGCAGCACCGGCAATTGCTGTCGGCTGATCGTGCATCTGCATAAGAGAAGTTAATCTATCTTTCTTTTTTCTATCCAATTCCTTCTGAGGAAAATCTGGACGAAGAACAATGTCGCTCATAATTTTGAGCGCTTCATCAAATTTGCTTAATGGTGTATGGAGTGAAACTGATGAAGAATGTGTTCCGGCTCCGGTACGAATGTTTGCGCCTAAGAAATCAATCGCGTCTGCAATTTCTAAAGATGTTTTACCCGCAGCGCCTTCATCAAGCATATCAAAAGTTAAGTTTGCTAAGCCAACTTTATCTGCCGGGTCGTTTACGCTTCCGGCTTTAATAGTAAGATTTAATTGTACCAACGGAACTTGATGTTTTTCCATCAACACAACTTTTAATCCGTTTGAAAGTGCAAACTTTTGAATTGCCGGAAGCTGCAAAGATTTTGGTGCGGAAAGTACCGGCGGTTTCGTTCTATCAACTGCTTGTGCAAATGTTTGTGCGAACAAAGAAACTACAAACACAAAAACGAAAGTAAGTTTTAATAATGTTTTCATATTACTTTGCCTCCGCCTTTGGTTGAATTGCTAAATCGGTTTTTCCTTTGGGAACAATGCTGAGAACAACGCGTGCGTTATCCGGCAAATATTTTTGCGCCGCAAATTGAACATCTTCAACACTTAATGATTTGTAACGCGCTAAATCTTCGTTTGCGTAATCCGGATTGCCTGCGTAGTAGTAGTAAGTGTTCAGTAAATCTGCTTTGCCGCTAAATCCGCCCGGTCTTTCAAGCTGATCTAAAAAGCCAGCTTCATATTGATTTACAACTCTTTGCACTTCTCTCTGTGTTGGAGCTTCTTTTTTAATCTTGTTCAATTCTTGCTCGATAACATTTTTTAATTCTGCAAGAGTGTGCCCGCTTCTTGCTGTTGATACAATCTGAAATTGAGAAACCAATTTGCTCGAAGCTTGATACGCGACAACGTCTTGAGCAATCTGCAGTTCGTAAACCAATTTTTGATACAAGCGGGAATTCTTTCCGCCGCTTAAAACATTTGCGAGCACATCCATTTCGGCATCGCCGGGTGTAAAGCGCGCGGGAGTAATCCACGTCATGTATAATCTCGGAAGTTGAACTCTGTCTTCAAGCATAACTATTTTTTCTTCTGTTAATTTTGCCGCAGCCGGATTTTGCGGCGGAACCGGTTTTCCGGCTGGAATTGCGCCAAACCATTTTTCTACCAGCTTAATTGTTTCTTTCGGATCAATATCGCCGGAAATAACCAACGATGCATTATTCGGAACGTAGTATGTTCTGAAAAATTCTACAACATCTTCAAACGAAGCGGCTGAAAGATCTGCCATAGAACCAATTACAGGCCAGCTGTAGGGATGGCTCGCCTGGAATAATTGCTTCAAAATTGTTTCTTCGCTTAATCCGTATGGACGGTTTTCGTAACTCTGGCGTCTTTCATTCTTAACAACATCGCGCTGTCCGTCAACTTTTTCTTTTGTCATTGCATCAACAAGAAATCCAAGTCTGTCACTATCAAGATAAAGAGCAAGTTCAAGCGCGTTAGTTGGAACGTCTTCATAATAATTTGTTCTGTCTTCGGTTGTCGAGCCGTTATTTTCACCGCCGGCTGCTTCAAGAAGTTTATCAAAATCACCTTCGGCAACATGTCCGCTGCCTTCAAACATCAAGTGCTCGAATAAGTGAGCAAAGCCGGTTCTTCCAACTTTTTCGTAACCGGAACCAACATGAAACCAGGTGTTAACGCTTACAGTTGGTGTTGAGTGATCTTCATGCAGAAGAACATTCAAACCATTCGGGAGAACGTAACGGGTGTATGGAATTTTTAACGCTTGTGCTGATACAACAGAGCACAATACCAAAAGCAGAAGAAGTTGTTTCTTCATGTTTCCCTCGTTTATTATTGAAATGAATGACATAAATTAAACAATTATACACTTCCGTTTGAAGTGAATTTTGATTTCTATTTTGACGTTCAAACACTTATAACGTTTGCAAGATTTATTTTTTTACTCAGTTCTCCCTTTCCTATTTTAGATGAGCAAAATCTAACAATCGGATGAATCTACATGAAAACCCTATCCAAACTTTTAGTAATTGTTTTAGTGATGACTTATGTAACGATCTCTGCGCAGAAGGAATACTCTTTGCTTTCGCCGGACGAAAAACTCGAAGCGAAAATTTCAGTCGGCGAGAAAATCGAATTCTCGGTTCTGAAGAATGGTAAAGTGCTTATTTCTCCTTCGCCTCTTTCGATGAATGTAAATGATAACGTTGTACTCGGCATTAATGCAAAGATAAAGAACACAAAAACAAATTCGGTTAATCAAATTCTTCAACGAGAAGTAAGACAGAAGAGCAAAGAGGTTCGTGAGAATTACAACGAACTTACAATTAGCTTCAAAGAAAACTTTGCTATTTCGCTCCGTGCTTTTAACGAAGGGGTTGCTTACCGTTTCGAAACTTCTTTAGATAGCGACTTAAAAGTAAACAGCGAAACTTACTCTGTAAACTTTGCTGGAGATTATCTTTCATACTTTCCGGAAGAAGAAAGTTTTATGTCCCATAACGAAAGAGTTTTTAATCCAATTATGTTGAAGGACATTAAAGAGAAACAATTTGCGAGCACTCCAACTATTATAGATACAAAAGAGGGAACGCTGATTGGCATTACCGAGTCCGATCTGGAAGATTATCCGGGGCTCTGGCTAAAAGGAACCGCTCAAAATAGTATAACGGGAATTTTTCCGGCTTATGTTCTTGAAGCAAAATTAAAGCGCGACCGTGATGTTGAGCCAACTAAACGCGCAGACTATTTAGCTCTTACAAAAGGAACAAGGACCTTCCCGTGGAGAATTTTCGCAATTACAAATAACGATGGTGATTTGATAACCAACGAAATGGTTTACCTTCTCTCAAAACCAAATCAGTTAAAAGATATTTCTTGGATTAAGCCGGGCAAAGTTGCCTGGGATTGGTGGAACTTCAATAACATTTACAATGTGGATTTCCGCGCAGGCGTTAATACCAAGACTTACAAATACTTCATTGATTTTGCTTCAAAGTATGGAATTGAATATATAATTCTTGATGAAGGCTGGTACAAACTTGGTGATCTGCTTTCTATAGAATCCGAGATGAATGTTCAAGAAATTATTGATTACGGCAAACAAAAAAATGTTGGCGTAATTCTTTGGGTTATTTGGAAAACTTTGGATGACCAGCTTCAGCCCGCGCTTAATCAATTTGAAAAGTGGGGAGCTAAAGGAATTAAAGTTGATTTCATGCAGCGCGATGATCAGGAAATTGTTAATTACTATTGGAAGATTGCCCGCGAAGCCGCCAAAAGAAAACTACTTGTTAATTTTCACGGCGCGTTTAAACCAAGCGGACTCTTGCGCGCTTATCCAAACGTAATTACTAATGAAGGTGTTAAAGGATTAGAAAATGATAAGTGGGAAAGTGCTGTTACACCGGAACATTGCGTTACGTTGCCATTCACAAGAATGTTTGCCGGACCAATGGATTTTACTCCGGGCGC
>DAIEQT010000131.1 GCA_027347545.1 Ignavibacteria bacterium
TGCAATCAGCTTTTCAACTTCATCAAAGGAAGATTCCGTTAGTCTCGCTGTAGAGGCAATTACAATTTGTGTGTTCAGAGCAATTCCAATTGTGCTGTTAAGAGCAACCATTGCAAGTTTAACTGCGTTCTCTGCTTCAATTTGTTGATACATTACATTCGATAGCTGAACATCTAATTTTAGAATATCATTCTTCGTCATCATTCCGGCTTTTTCAAGATTCTTTGCATCTTCAACGTGCGCTTTAATCTGATCAACCGTTTCATCCATCACTTTCTTAAACTGTGTAGCTTTGTACAAACTCCAATATGCGTTCTTAACATTGAATACTAATTCGCTCTTATCTTTGTTATATTCCTCGTTTGTAGCATTGGAAAGCTGTTCATTCATTTCTATGTTGCCAACCAAGCGGAAGCCCGTAAACAAAGGCTGAAACAGAGATGCCTGTGCACCCCATGTATCAAAAATGCCCGGGGCTATCGGAAACGAACCAAATGGTGTGCTTATCACGAATGGATCAACTTCACTTAGCCTGGTGTAGCGCGCGCTAAGTTTTAACGAGGGGAGCCGTGATGCACTGACTTCTTTAACTTTTGCTTCGGCACCTTTAAATTTCATCAAAGATGAATGAAGCATTTTACTGTTCTGCATTCCAATTTCAATCGCCTGCTCAATAGTTAGCTGAAGCTTTTCTTGCGCAAACGAAAGTGACGCGCTTACCAGAATAACTGCAGCAATTGCTGCTTTCATTTTCCTTAATATCATAGAGTCTGTTCTCCGTAATTATCTATTGTTGATTTATATTTTTTTCTTCCTTCGGTCGTAAAAATTCCTTCAAATAAAATTTTGAGAATGTCTCTAAATGCCTGGTCGGCTGAAATTGGCAGTTTGGAAAGAACTTCAGGATTAATTAAGCTGTGAATTGAAGCTACGTACGCCAAAACAATTACGCTGTTATTAACATCCTTGCGGAATATTCCGCTTTCAACTCCTTCTTGAAACAGTTGAGAAAGATGTTTGTAAGCTTTCTTAGTTCTGAATTCTTCGATGTCTTTCCAAACTTCCGGGTTGCATTTCATTAAATCGTGAACCATTGGTCCGTCAAGTTTTGCGGCTTGCTTAGCGATAAAATTCATAAAGTTTTTTAGCTTCTCTATAAAGGGCATTGTTTTTTGCGCCATCAAATTTTCAATAAAGTTTTCCACTTCGCATTTATTCGCATGAACCAATTCTTTTAGGATGTGATCTTTATTCGAAAAATGTTTGTAAAGCGTTTTTTTGCTGATTGCAAGATCGGAGGCAATCCCTTCCATAGTTACTTTGGAAAAGCCGTATTGCCGGAACATCTCATCAGCTTTTAGAACAATTCTTTGTTTTATTTCCTTTTCTTCATTCATTTCTTTTTTCCGTTGTTAATTTTCACAACATTAAAAATCCAAACACAGCTCCATTGGAAACGATATGTGTTTTAGTCGTTTCCAAAACTACAAAAGTTCCGTGTATATAAAAAAAATTTTGCGCGAAAACAGCTCAAAAACGGGATTGGATACCTTCACCGGATTTATAAGCCTAAGAAGCGATATAGTAATAGACGTTTAACAGCCGGAAATATGCTTCTAAGGTGTTATGTAAATCGTTTAGAAGTGAGGCGTAAGGTCAAATATCTCATCTATCCTTGATTGTGCAACTACGTTTGCAGAGTACCGCAAAGATGTGCGAAAAGCACTTGTGATTCAGAATATAAAATATTTGTTTTAAGAGATGACTTTTTTATCTTGCAAAGGAATAAAAATGATGCAAATGAAAAAATATAAATTGAACAAAGGCGTTTTTATCGCTATCGAGGGTATTGATGGGGCGGGAAAGACAACTCAAGTACAGCGACTGAAAGAATACTTCCAAAGGAAAAATCTTATAGTTAATACATTTAAGGAACCAACTGACGGTCATTATGGACAGTTGATCAGAGAGATAGCCAAAACCGGTAGACATCTTTATACACCTGAAGAAGAACTCAATTTATTTTTGATGGATAGGAAAGAAGATTGTGAAAAAAATATTAATCCGGCGTTAGCAAAGAATGAACTTGTTATTATGGACCGTTATTACCACTCTAACATTGCATATCAGGGCGCATTAGGAATCGATAGAGAATTAATACAGTCGAAGAATGAAAAGATTGCTATTATACCTGATTTAGTAATTATTCTAGATTGTGCAGTGAGAGTGGGATTAGCCCGCATTAAGTATTCCCGCAATGAAACTCCAAACCATTTTGAAAACGAACATTATCTCCAGAAAGTAAAAAAGATTTTCCAAGCTATGTCCGGACCTAATATACAAGTGGTCAATTCTACACCTGATGAAGATACAGTTTTTAATCATGTACGCAACATAGTAAATGATATGATCGCACCTTATTTAATTGAGACTGATGAACAACAAGATTTATTCGGGACAACTGAAAACACTCCTACTTATAAATTCTCCGAGAATTAAATGAGTTCAATTGAAGAAAAACTTAACCAAGTAAAAGCTTGGAAGCTTGAAAACAAAGAGCAGTTAGTTATCGGCTCACTACTTTTCGAAGAAGCTGGAAAAGTTATTTTTAAAGAGACTTGCAAAAGGGAATTAACTGCTTGCGAACCGGAATTTTGCGAATATTGGATAGACAATAGTTGCAAGTACTCCGAGCAATTAGCTAGACTCAACGAGTTAAGAACTGGTCTCTAATTTTAACTTTCACCAATGTTCTAACTAGTTATGATTAGTTCTTATTTAGACACTGCTATTTCTTGATAAATTTGTAGTTCCTGCACGAATTACTTTTCTGAAGCCTAACCACAATAACTAATAAACCTATAAGAATCTTGTTTTCAGATTTCGTATAATTTCATGGTATTGTTTGAAAGGTGTCTAAAATGGAATCAAGTATTAGAGAGCAAATAAAAAAGCTTAGTGTTTCGGAACGCATTATTCTGGTTGAAGAAATATGGGATGGTATTACCGAAGAAAACATTCAGATAGAATTATCATCAAAGCAAAAACAAGAAATTGAGCGGCACAGTAAGGAATTAAAGGCAAATCCAGAGCTAGGCAAAAGTTGGGATGAAATCCGCTAAAAGTTCTTAAGAGAAATTAAACTCACTTAAAAACTCATCTCTAACCGTAAGCCCGCAACTAGAGCGCGGTTATTTGCGCTTTGGTTTGGATTAATAACATATTGGAAGTCCTGTTGAACTAAGTTATCGCGAGTGTTTAGCCCTATAAAAAAGCCGCACTTTTAATGCGGCTTTTTCTAATCCGCCTTTGGCGGACTAAATACTATTTACTCAATACTAAATACCGCTTATTTGAACATCTCATCGCTTGGATTTGTATTGTGCTCTACCGAAGTAACCGTTAGCTCAATAGAACCCATCGGTGTTCCTTGAATAATTTTATGAGCCACTTTTGTTCCCTTAACATCCTTATAATCCGCAAACTCAGTTGTAATACTCATAGCTCCTTGCGGAGATTCAATGGTATTTGTACTCTTAACAAGGAATCCGCTTTCAACATCATAATATTGTGTTGATTTTTTACCGGAAGGATAAATGATATTTACTTTGTAAGCATCTTTTCCATTTAAGGCTTCCATTCCGCCAAGTTCTAACTTAACACCGAGTTTATCATAATAAAGGAATGAATTAATTGTAGCTTGAACTTTAACCTGCTCAAGTTGAGCACCGGCTAACTCTTGTTCTTGTCCCATCTGACTCGATTTACCTTTCTCACCATCAAAAACAGTTTTCTGCTGACCAACACCAAAATCAACCAACTGATACATTTTGTTTGGAGCTTTTTGAATCATGGTAATATTTATAGTCATTCCTTGCATTGCGCCGCTCATCTTCAAGGTTTGGTCTTGAATTTTTTCCAGATTAGCTTTACCGCCAATAGCTTCAACATACTTAGCAACAACTTGCTCAGCCGTTAAACCTTCCGGAGCTTTTTTCACGTTTGGATCAAATTTTTCGCCGTAAATATCCATAAAATCTATCTTGCTGCTTACGCTGAACTTTGTAAGATTTTTTGCAACGTCGTCTGAAGAGCCAACCACAAGAATGTTAGCGTTATTCGGCTTAATATATTTCTTAGCAATTGACTGAACATCATCAACAGAAACCGCGCTTAGATTCTTTAGATAATTCTTGTAATAATCTTTTGGAAGATTATAGATAGCGGTATTGATTGCAAAGTTCGCAATTGTAGCCGGTTGCTCTAAACTGCGGATAAAATTTCCGGCAAGAAGGTTCTTTGCGTTTTCAAGCTCTTTTTCAGAAACTTTTTCGTTTCTGATTTTTTTCATCTCTGCTAGAATTTCTGTAATTGCGCTGTCTGTAACACTTGTTCTAACTTTTGTGGATGCCGAAAAACTTCCAACTAACTTATCCGGATTTAAGCTTGAGTAAGCGCCGTAAGTGTAAGCTTTAGCTTCGCGTAAATTCATAAAGAGTCTGCCGGTGGCGCTTCCGCCCAAAATTAAATTAGCAACTTTAGCTTTCATTGCGTCTTCACTTCCAACAGCAAGTTCAACCGGATAGCTAACGCTAATTACAGATTGAACGGCGCCGGCTTTATCAACCAAAGAAACTTTGTTTACTACCGGAGCCTTTGGATTTGCGAAAGTGTTTTTGGGAACATCTTTCTTTGCCCATTTGCCAAGATACTTTTCAACTAAAGATTTTGCTTTTGCTTTGTTGATATCACCAACGATTGCAAGGTAAGCTATGTTTGGTCTGAAGTAAGTTTCGTGGTAAGCCTTGCACATATCAAGCGTAATAGATTTTGTGCTTTCTTCCGTTTCAAACTCTCCGTACGGGTGTTCTTTACCATACACTAATGTGCCTCGAACACGATTAGAGATAGCATCCGGATCATCTTTTTGATAAGCCAAGCCGGAAAGTGATTGCTTCCTAATTTTTTCTAACTCTTCTTGCTTAAAATCCGGATTTAGAATTACATCCGCCATCAAGTCCATAATTTTTTCTGTGTACTTAGAAAGCCCTGAAGCAAAAACGCTTGTAGAAGATGTACTCAAATTTGCGCCAAGAAAATCAACTTCTTCATCAAGTTTATCTTTGCTGCGTTTCTTTGTTCCGGTGCGCAAAAGCTGCCCGGCTGTAGAAATATATCCGGCATTCTTTCCCTCAACAATTGCGTCTCTATCCAGCATTAAACTGAATGTAACTTGAGGCAATTTGTGGTTTTCAACTACAAATACTTTTAGTCCGTTAGCCAGTACAAAAGATTCGGCATCACCAATTTTTACTTCCGGTGCCGGACCTGGTTTTGGTTTTTGGCTTCTATCAAGCTGAGCAAAATTTGCCGTTAAGCTCAACAAGAGGAAGAAAATCAAAAGACGTTTCATTTTTAACTCCGTTATAATTTCAAAATTTTCGTTTTATTCTAAAGCAAAATTAAATAGATTCTTCAGTCATCCCGGTCTACAACAAAGATTAAACCAGCGGGATTCCTTCAGAATGACTTCGTCATTTCTTTTCCATAGATTTTGGCAAATAGTAAAGAACAACTCTGTTTTCTTTTGTTAGATATTTATTTGCAACGCGCTTGAAATCATCGCGGGTAACTTTCATATAACGCTGCAATTCTGTGTTAATCAAGTTTGCATCGCCAAAATAAACAGAATAATTAGCCAAGCTTTCACCAATTCCGGCTACGGTAGAGTTTCTTGTTACAAAATCACTCTCAACTTGGTTCTTCAATTTCTGGAATTCTGTTTCAGTAACTAAATCTTTTTTAACCTTTTCAATTTCAGCATCTAGCGCAGCTTCCAATTCTTCAGCTTTACCGCCAACGTTGCAAAGTCCAAAAGCCACAAACAAGCCGGGATCTTCTAACGCAAAAGGTACAGAAGCAACTTGTACTGCTTTTTGCTGTTTGTCTTTTATTTCTTTTGTAAAGCGAGAACTTTCTCCGCCGGAGAGAAGTGTGGTTAACATGCTAAGTGCGTAATAATCCGCAGTGCCTTGTGCCGGCATGTGATAAGCTTCGGCAACTAACGGGAGCTGAACTTTATCGTACACTGTTTCGCGGACTTCCGCTGTTTTAACCGGTTCAACTTCTTTTGGGGTTACAATTGCAGTTGAGCCTTTTGGAATTTCTGCAAAATATTTTTTAACCAACTCTTTAGTCTTAGCAATATCAATATCGCCGGCAATTGTTAAAGTTGCGTTGTTAGGAACGTAGTACATTTTGTAGAAAGCTATAAACTCTTCAATTTTAGCTTGATCAATATATTGAGCAGAACCAATCGGCATCCATCTATAAGGATGAACCTTGAAGGCATTGCTAAACATTTTTTCCAGAAGCGTTCCGTAAGGTCTGTTTTCCAATCCTTGTTTGCGTTCTTCCTTAACTACTTTTCTTTGTGTTTCAACACCAACGCTGTCAATTTTCAATTGAAGCATTCTTTCGGATTCCATATACAAACCAAGTTCCAGCTGATTTGATGGAAGCGTCTCAAAATAAAATGTACGGTCAAAATTAGTATTTGCGTTCAAACTTCCGCCCGCTGCTTCAATTGTCTTAAAATACTCGCCGCGTTTAATGTTTGGAGAACCTTCAAACATGAGATGTTCAAAAAAGTGAGCAAAGCCGGTGCGTTGCGGGTCTTCGTTCTTACTTCCTACATGATAAAGAATAGAAACATTTACGATTGGCGTTGTGTTATCTTTGTGAAGAATTACATTTAAGCCGTTATCTAATTTGTACTGCTCATAATTAATCTTTTTGCTTTGAGCCGATATGCCGACAAAGCCAAGCAGCGCTAAAAACAAAATGAGTTTGCGTTTCATTAATTACTCCTTTTAGAATTGATTTGAAAAGCCGTTATTGCGGTTTTTTGATGCGAAAATATTGCGAAATTTCGTTTCATTTGCGAATAATTTGACGTTTCATCTGCTGTTTAGTTAGACAGAAACTTACTCTCAATAAAATTTTGAGAGAAATTTGTGAGAAAATTATTGGATTTTAATTCCCTCCGAATTTTCGTATTTACGCATCAAAATTATTAGGATTAGATGAAACGACTTTTACTGTTAATTGTACTTTGCTCTGTTACTGCAACACTATCAAAAGCTAACACATCAGAACTATCTTTTACCAATCATGATGTTGTCCAGTCCGGCTCATATCCAACAGTTATTAGTTATAGCATTGAGCCATTTTACGATGTTGAAAGCTTCCGGCTGATTGTTGTCTTAGAATTCAAAGGAGAAAAGAGTGGACAAACACGGCTCCGGCTTCCCAACAATTACGGAAGCGATAGAGATTGGGAAGGTGTAAAATTTCTGAAAGCACTTTCTACCAACACAACTATTGAAGAAACTTCCGAACACGATGTTAAGCTTGTAAAGTATCCGTCCAACGCTTCAGTAAAAATTTATTATCAGATTGAACAAGTCCGCCAAGAAGAAGTTGAGCTCGGCAATCATTACATGGCTACGCTCGATAGAAAATATTTTCACTTTCTCGGCGAAACATTTTTTGTTTATCCCGATTGGGACGCCAACTCTGAGTTTACATTCCGGATTAGCTGGAACAAGTTTCCGGCAAAGTGGAATCTTGCAAACAGCTTTGGTGTAAATCAGAAATATCAAGAAGCAAAACTCCCGCTCTGGAAATTCCGCCATACTATTTTTACCGGAGGCAACTTCAGGCTGGAAAAGCGCATGATTCACAACAGTCCGGTTTACGTTGCAATTAAAGGCAGCTATTCTTTTCCAACCGAACAGTTCATTGATATGATCCAAACCATTCTGCTTGAAGAAAGAACTTTTTGGAATGATTTCAATTTTCCCTTCTATATAATAACAGTTTTTCCAATTGAAGGAGACAACGACCAGGGTGGAACCGGAAGAGTGAATTCGTTTTCCCTATTTCTTACAGAGGATAGACAAATTGATTACCGTATGAAACGGCTCTTAGCGCATGAGGTTTTTCATACTTGGCTTGGCGAGAAAATAAATTTAGCCGGACCGGAATCACTTCTCTACTGGTTCTCTGAAGGGTTTAGTGATTACTACGCACGCTTACTTTTGCTTCGTGCCGGTCTAATTTCTTTGGATGATTACATTAACGAGTACAATAAAGTTTTGAATCAGTATGGTAAATCTCCCGCGCGCAATGAGAAGAATGAAAAACTTACAGAGGGTTTTTGGAATGATGACGATCTTAACAAACTTCCTTACATGCGCGGAGATATTTTAGCGCACAGCATCAATCTGGCTATTATGAAAAACAGGGGCTGGAAGAAGAACTTGGACGACTTGATGCGCGATCTTTACAAACGCTCGCAAGAAGAGGGAATGCTTGTCTCTGCCGGAAGTTTGAGCAACTTAATTAGATTTTACGGCGGGGATCAAATTCTTGCTGAAGTTATGAAGGTTCTTAACTCTGGCGCAGCAATAAAAGCCTTACCGGACGCGCTTGGTCCTTGTGTCGAAATGGAAATGGAATCTTCCAGAAAATACTGGCTCTTTGGAGAGAAGTTTGATTTTCCAGTTTACAGTTTGAAAACAAACCAGACTGATAAAAGCTGCTACGATTGGTTTGGCGTGAAATAGAAACTGTTAGTCTTTCGTAGAAATGCGATATCAACCTCGGCGAGACCGAGTCTAGACGGGTATCGCGTCTTTACTATAAGCTAACTTTCTTTACTTGATATTCAAATTTTCAACAGTTAAGTTGCAAAAAGTAACGGGGCTCCACTCTACACTATTTCGGGGGAACCGGAAAAGCAGTTTTGAGTTTTGATGTATGAGTTATGAAATAAACTGTTCTACAAATAGATCTTCTTTTGAATAAATAAAAACCGGTAGATAACATTCTGAAGGTGTGTTATTTGCTCGCGAGTTAATTAAGAGTTCTCTTATACATAATGGTGAAACTTATTTTCAGAATTGCAGTGATAATTTTAGTGGGTTTATTGATTGAGTCCTGCTCGAAGGATAATTCAGTTGAATCGGAACAACCAGATTATTTCCCAATTAAAGTTGGAACAAGTATGAAATATAAGTATTCATCTTCTGCAACTAATATTGTTTATACATTTCAAGATATAGGTGACGCTGAATGGAATATTTCTTCTGTTAAAGAAATAGATGGTTCTCAAGTCTGCTCTACCACTGAAATAAAAACAGTAATGAGCTCGAAAAATGGTAATACGCCCACACAGAAAGTTATAAGGACACTTTTTGAAATTGTTGAGGATAAGTCGAATTTGCTAACACTGAAAGGACTAATTGGAGTTTCTTTCCACAGATATAGAAATGATGATAAAATTGATGGACGCAAAATTATTATTTTAGATGGGGGATATATTGAAGTTGAAAAAAATATTGGCATAACAAAAATCATGCGTTTAGGTAGTAAGTGGTCAGAGACATACGTTTTAATTAGATGATGTATGTATAACCCCCATTTCTGCCCTCAGCTTCTTCGCCGTGGTCTGTTGTTAAAGATTACAAATAGTTTACCCCAAAAAAACACAATTACACCTACTTTACTAACCAAACCAATTATAACTGTTATCATTTTGGGGTGTTAAATGGTTAATCTCGGACACAAAACTCCACAAATAGTCGGAATATCAAAAAAAATAGCAATATTTTTGTGGACGTACTTGTCTTTTAGTCTGAATTTCGGTTACTTTCCAGTGTAAGTAATTTCCATTATTTACAATAAACTAACTAAGAACAATTTTAGAGGTATCTCATGAAAAAGGGCAATTCTATTTTCCTTTTTATAATACTACTTGCATTAGCAATTGCGTGCAAAGAAAATACCAGTGAAGTCAATACGCCAACAGAACCGGCAGCATATACAACATCAGATGGTATCAAAGGCGGAATTCGTTACGACAATTTCTGGGCAGCAGAGGCTTCATTTTCCAAAGCCTCAGATGCATCACTTTTAGCAAAGCTAAATGCTTCTGCAGATTTCTTCCGCTGCAAACAATGCCACGGTTGGGACCTTTTAGGAACAAGCGGTTCATATAACAATCGCGCGCCTAAAACAAATCGCCCAAATGTCTCTGTTGTTAACATAGTTAATGCTGTTAAAACAAAAAGTGAGCAACAACTTTTTGATGCAATTAAAACCGGCAGCATA
This sequence comes from Ignavibacteria bacterium, assembly GCA_027347545.1. Classification (GTDB taxonomy): domain Bacteria; phylum Bacteroidota; class Ignavibacteria; order Ignavibacteriales; family Melioribacteraceae; genus Stygiobacter. The sequence goes on from DAIEQT010000131.1 coordinate 10,177, forward strand.
ACACGCCGTGATATATCATATGATTTGACGACATACAATCCTACCTCAAACTCAACCGTTGGCGATCAAATGCCTAAGTATAGCCAGCTTCTTTCGGATTCTGAGATTTGGGACCTGGTAAAATTTCTTAAAAAAGAAGCTCTTGATGTTACCCAGCTCTATGATGCAACTTACACTGGAACATATCCTACGGGTAAAACTGTTGTTGCGAATATTGGAAAAGATGGCAACGCTACAAATGGAAAGGCTTACTATAACAACAAGTGTGTAATCTGCCACGGCACCGATGGTAAGTTAATTCCTAATTTAGATAAAACTAACGGCATGACATTAGGTAAATTCATACGTACAAAAGGTAATGAAGCACAACACAAGATAAAATTTGGACAGCTGGGCTCAACAATGACAGCCTTCAGAACTACAACACAAGAAATGAAGGATTTGTACAAAGCTGCAACGGATACGATTACTTATCCAAATAAGTAAATACTTTTTGTTATCAGAAGGCTGTTCAAAGAACAGCCTTTTTCATTTTAAACTATATTATTTTGGGGAGGGGAATTTAAGCCATTAAATAATTTGTGTTTATAAGTAGAGACACGCCCTCATAAACACTGCAAACTTATTTTCTTCTAATCTTTGGAATTATTAGCAGGAAAAAAGCTAAAGCAAACAATACTCCTGTTACTACAAACATAGAAACATTAGCGCTTCTGGATTCAACCCGCATAGTTAAGTCTTCAAACTGAAATCTCCACGAGTCAACTTTCCATTCAACAGTATTCCCCTTAACAGTCTTGGAATTTGTTGATAAGATAACTCCCGGCATACTTATTTGGTTTATGTAAGTTCCATCGGCAGAGCCAGCCCACTCCATTTTCTTTTCTATTTCATTAATAAGCTTTCCCGAAAACGGTTCAAGCTTTTTTATTGCATCGGATTTAAATGTTAACGCTAAAAAAGCAGCAAGAGTCTTTGGATTGTTATCGTGATGGTCAATGTATTCAAAAATTGCATCCCGGTTTTTCCCGATTGAGAAATCGGTTACTTCACTAATTCCCTTTTGTTTAGAGGCCTTCATAAATTCCGAAAGGAAATA
>DAIEQT010000145.1 GCA_027347545.1 Ignavibacteria bacterium
GTAATAAGTTACTTTATCGAACCGTGCGCCAAGTATAAAACTTAACTTCTCATTTAGCATCAATTCATCTTGAAGAAACGCACCAAAAGTATTGGCGCCTTCCCGTTTATTATCTTTTAGCTGATTGCCGCGTCCGTTTGAAGTTGATAAACTGTAAAACAAAATCGCGCCATCCTGGTAAGCTTCATCAACACCGGCAACAATCTGGTTTACAATTTCATCACCAAAAATCATTCTGTTCTTATACACTAAATTTCCGCCGATGTGGTAGCGGGTAAAATCACGGAACGTCCCCCGCTCTGACCTCTGCAAATATTTTGGTGATGCGAAAGCCATTCCGCTCAAAGAACTTGTAGCGGAAAGTTGATGATCTAAGACCAATCCGATTCTGCCTAGGCGGTTATGCCTTCTTTCATCCCGCTGGAAATAAGTCGCATTAGCTTGCTCTGGATTAGTATCAAATTGTTTCTGTGTTAACGGACCCGGCACATGAAAAACATTTGAAGCGCAGATTAGGAATGCTTTTAAATCTGTTCTTTCATCAAGTTTGGAAGTGATGCCCAAGTTTATCAAAGTTCTATAGCTTGATGAATGCGAGCGCCAGCCATCATAGTTTGTGCTGGAAGCTGAAGCAAATATTTTCCTATCCGAAAGTTTGCTCATGGTTTGAACTTGCGTTTGCAGAAAGCCGAAGCTGCCGGAAGATATTCTGAGTTTCGCAAACGACTTTTCTGCTGATGGAATTGTGGAAATGCTAATCACTCCTCCGCTTGCGTTTCCCCAGGTTGCGGAAGCATTGGAACGGATTACTTCAATATTCTCAGCGCTGCCAAGATCGAGCAAATCGAATGATGTTCTTCCATCCGGCTCGGTTTCCGGAATTCCATCTACCATTACACGTATTCCGCGGGATGTTCCATAATTGGATCTATCGCCGGCACCGCGTGCGCCAAATCCGCGAATAACCAAGCGTACATCCTGGTTTCCAGCACGCGATTGCGCAAGCACTCCGGGAATTGAAGAAACAACTTCATCAATGCCGTAAGCGCGTTTCATCTGCAATTGTTCTGAATTTAATATTGTAACAGCGTAAGGAATCTCAATCAAATTTTCTGCGTATCGTGTAGCAGTAACTGTAATCTGATCAAACTTAAGTAGCATTGTGTCTTTTTGAACTTTGGTTTCTTGTGCAGCAAGAAATGTAAAAGAAGTGAGTAGCAAAAGTAGAATACGTTTCATTTTCGTCCGTAAAAGTTTCTGCAAACTTAGCTATAGGAGTAAAAACAAAAAAGGCGAATCAACGGATTCGCCCTAATTTCTTGTCGGTTAAAAATTCCTAAAGTTCTTCAAGCTGACCGGGGATAAATTCATACCAATGGTTAATTCTATCCGCTCCGTAGATCTTTTTGATTTCTTCGATAACTAATTCATCCGGATCAACTAAAGCGTTTGCAATGAAAACAACCTGGTTCAAACCAAATTCTCCGTTTTGTATTACTTCGAGCTTGTGATGATTTGCTACAGCATCAATCAATTCCGATGGGAAATTCCACGTGCTTAATAAGTAGGCGCCAACATTAACGTGTGAAGCTCCAAACTTTTCTTGTTCCAAACCGATTTGTTCATCCTTGCTGAAATTATCATTCACAAAAGCCATTCTTTTCAGTTTATCGTTGCATTGAATCAATAATATCTTTCCAATATCGTGAAGAAGACCGGCAATATAAGCTGAATCAATAAGGTCTCTGTCTTTGCATTCAAGATTCATTAGCGCTTTGGAAACTTTAGCCACATCAATTGAGTGATCGCGAATCTTTTTAAGATACTGCTGTATTTCCGGCGGCTGATTTTTTACTATGAAAACTTTAATGTAAAGAACCAAACTTTTGATAATGTCTAATCCTAAAAAGTTAATCGCGTGAACAAGATTAACAATGCTTTTCGAAATATTGTAGAATGAAGAATAAACGATGTGCATTATTTTTGCAGCAACTAGTGGATCGTTGGAAATTATATCGGCAATCCGGCTAATGGAAACTTCCTGGCGGTTGATTTCTCTTTCTAAACGTAAGTAAACTTCCGGCAGTGATGGAATTGTGCCTATGCCAAGGATTGCCGAAATTACTTTCGGATCAAGTTCATACTTTGCAAGTCCTTCAAAATGCTCGATAGCTTTTGCAAGTTCATGATTTTTTAACGGCTTGTTAATGAACCGATGTGTATCCGAGGCAGAATAAACAGCCCTTTCCCTCTTAGCTGCTTCAGTAAATAACATCCTAAATGTTTTGGGGTATTTTTCTTTTACAAACGAGAGAAAATCAATTCCCTTTATTTTATTAGAAGAATACTCCACACAAACTATAGCATATTCATCAGAGCTTAATAGTCTTTTAGCTTGGTCTTCCGAAACAGCATAATCAAACTTAAAATTATTGGTTAATGTCGCCTCAATTATCCGCACATCTGCAAGAAGCTTTTCGTCGTCTGATATGATTAGTACTTTAGACTTCATAAGATTACCATCATGGTTTCTGATATTTGAGATAGAAATAGAACTCCTTTACCAAAGCTATTATCGGACAAAATACATGATTTTAAATATCAACCATGTAATTTAAATTTACTCTGAATTAGACGAACCAGACTAGGATTTGACTTAATTTACTGAGAGAAATTTTTAGTATTTCTCCCGCGTACTAATAAATCGAGCTATTTATGAAGATTACTAAGCGGAGCCGTTGTTGTTCTCATCGAATGTACTTTATTAGGAACAGGGATTGATACTTCCGGTTTGACGTACTGTTCAAATTCTTCACGGAATCTTGTAATCATAAACTTAACCGGCCAGGCAGCTGCATCGCCGAGCGCGCAAATTGTGTTTCCTTCAATTTGATTCGCAACTTCGCACAATAAGTCTAAATCCTTAGACGTTCCGTTACCTTGTTTAATTCTTTTCAAAGTTTTTTCCATCCAGCCGGTTCCTTCGCGGCAAGGAGTACATTGCCCACAGCTTTCGTGGTGATAGAAATGCGCGATGCGAATTAGAACATCAAGTAAATTTGTGTCTTCATCCATCACCATAACACCGCCGGTTCCAATTGCAGAACCAACTTCACGAAGCGAGTCGGCATCCATCTTAACGCCTTCAAGCTTATCGCCACGTAATGGAGGCATAGAGGAGCCGCCCGGAATTACACATTTAATTTTTTTGTTACCGATAACTCCGCCGGCTACATCATTAATCAATTCCGTTAAAAGTGTACCCGAAGGAAGTTCATACACGCCCGGTTTATTAACGTGACCACTAATACCAAACAATATTGTTCCAGGATGCTTAGGCGCGCCAATTTTCGAAAACCACTCCCAGCCATTTTTAATAATTGCTGGAATGTTTGTAATTGTTTCTACGTTATTAATTGTTGTAGGATTTCCCCATAAACCATTTTGAGCCGGGAATGGCGGCTTTACTCTAGGATAGCCACGCAATCCTTCAATCGAATTCATCAAAGAAGATTCTTCGCCACAGATATAAGCGCCGGCACCTTTGTGAATAAAAAGGTCGCAGCTAAAAGCATTTCCAAAAGTCTCTTTCATCTTTTCGCCGAGAAAACCTTTTTCGTATGCAATATCAACAGCGGCTTGCATCATTTTTATCCACTTGTGATATTCACCGCGGATATACAAATAAGCAACTTTAGCTCCAATCGCATAACAAGTAATTATCGCGCCTTCAATTAACTGAAAAGGATTATCCTCAAAAATTTGTCTGTCTTTGAAAGAGCCCGGCTCACTTTCATCGCCATTAATACAAAGGTATTTCGGCTTTGTAGTTGTCTTAGGCATGAAGCTCCATTTAAGACCGCAAGAAAATGCAGCGCCGCCGCGTCCGCGTAACCCGGATTTTTTCACTTCATCAATAATTTCATCCGGAGTTTTAGCGAGCGCCTTTTTAGCAGATTCAAATCCACCGTTAGCGAGATAGACATCTATCGTATTTAAATTTTCTATTTGAGGTAGGACAATTCTTTCCATCACTTGAGCGAATCCAAAATTTCTTCGACTTTTTCTTTAGTTAGATTTTCAAAATAATCTTCATTAACGGCTAGCATTGGCGCGTAACCGCAAGCACCCATGCATTCAACTTCTTCAAGAGAAAATTTACGGTCTTCCGAAACCTGCATGTGGTCAAGTCCAAGTTTTCCTTTTACCTGGTCCCAAATTTCGTAACCGCCGCGTAACATGCAAGACACGTTTGTGCAAACTTGAACGTGGTACTTGCCCATCGGCTTAGTATGATACATTGTGTAAAATGTAACAACACTTAGAACATTTACTTTATCAATAGAAAGGACTGAAGCAATTTCTTCCATAGCTTCATTGCTTAAATATCCATTCTGTTCTTGTGCTATATAAATTACCGGCATAACCGCCGCCAATGCAGTTGGATATTTTTTTCTTACTGCTTCAATTCTCTGTAAATTTTCTTCTGTGAATTTGAAACCCATACTACCTCAGAATAAGAGCCTGCCTCGCGTTTCCGCAGGCAAGGCGGGCAAGAGCATGAGCATGAAACTTAATTCTCATATTCTGTCTCCGGTTCAT
>DAIEQT010000147.1 GCA_027347545.1 Ignavibacteria bacterium
CATTCACGGATTGCTCGAACACACTTTGGAAATTGTCCGCATCTGCGATTTGATGAGCTCGATCCATTCAGAAATTAACAGAGATTTACTTGTTAGCGGAGCTTTGCTTCATGATTTTGGAAAGATTGAAGAACTCACTTACGAAACAGCATTTGATTATTCCGACAAAGGAAAACTCCTTGGTCATATAATGATTGGCGCGTTGGCTGCTGAGAAAGCAGCATCGGCTATTGAAAACTTTCCGAATGAATTAAAAGAACGGTTACTACATCTCGTGTTAAGTCATCAAGGAAAATTAGAATTTGCTTCTCCGGTTGAGCCAAAAACACTTGAGGCTATTGTTCTTTATCAGGCTGATGAATTGAGTGCGAAGACGAACGCCTACAAATCTGCAATTGAAGCGGAAAAAAACAAAAATACCAAGTGGACAAGGTTTTTACCGCTTGCAAATACATCGCTGATGATTACTGAAGAATTCACAAAAGAATAAAACTAAACTCTCAATTAAAAAGAGGAACCGCAGCATGAAACAAATCTCTAAATCACTGTTAGCAATTTTCCTCGTGTTAGTCCTCGCTTCACCCAAGATATTTTCTCAATCCGTAGATCAAATGATTGATGAAGTTGATGATTATTATAAACAATTCAATAATGAAAAAGCTTTGGAGGTTCTTAAGAAAGCTGAAAAGGCAGAACCAAATAATTTTGAAGTAATCTGGCGTATGTCAAGAACTTTAGTTGATATAGCAGAGAAAATGCCGACAAGTACAGATCAGCAGGAAGACGCGCAAATCGCAATGTATCAGAAAGCTTTGGAGTATGCTGAAAAAGCGGTAAAGACAAATTCCAACAGCTCTCTCGGTTTCCTTCGCCGCGCTATTGCGAATGGAAAGATTGCTCTCTTTAAGGGAGTTTTTTCTGTTGCCGGAGTTGTTAATAGTGTAAGGGCAGATGTTGAAAAAGCTATCGCCTTAAACACCGGCGGTAATTTTATTCAAGGCGTTGCTCATTATGTTCTTGCGCGTACACATGCTAAGACAAGTGATAAGTGGAAACCAGCCCGCGCTGTTCTTGGGTTAGGCTGGGCAGATAACGAAATTGCAATTGCTGAGTATAAGAAGGCAATTCAAATCTATCCTACTTACATTATGTTTTATGTTGATTATGCAAACTCGCTGATTCGCGAAGATGATTACAAAACCGCACGTGAGATGTTGAATAAAGCCCTTAAAACTCCAATAGCTCATCAAGATGATGAGAAGCGTTTAGCTGAAGCAAAGAAAACTTTGAACGATATTAAAGACGAATAATTTTTTATTCTGAGTGAGGTTGTCTCAAAAGTAATATTTTATAATAGAATAGCCCGCGGATGACACAGATTTAACACCCGCCCGACTACGTCGTTCGAGGCGGGGATTTACGCAGATTTTTTATTTGAAGAATTACTTTTGAGACAACTTCGCGAAGGATCTCAGATTAACTTTCAAAGCAATCTAATTATGCAATTCAAAGAACAATTCCTCAAGAAACTTTCTACCGCAAAAAAGCTTGTATTCTTTACCGGCGCCGGAATATCTGCCGAAAGTGGAATAGCTACATTCCGTGGTGCTGATGGAATTTGGAATAAGATGAAACCGGAAGAGCTGGCGAGCTTTAATGCTTTCATGAAAAATCCGGATTTAGTTTGGGAATGGTATCAGCACAGAAGAGAAATCATTCATAAAGTTGAACCAAATGCCGCACACTTAACAATAGCCGAATTGGAACAATATTACGAAGTAACTGTTGTAACGCAAAATGTAGATAATCTTCACAAGCGTGCCGGTTCTACTTTGATTTATGAACTGCATGGAAATATAGAACGGAATTTTTGCGTTGATTGCCACACGTTTGTCTCCGAAAAACAATTCACGGGGAATGAAGTTCCTAAATGTGAAAAGTGCGGCGGTTTAATTCGTCCGGATGTAGTTTGGTTTGGCGAGAATCTTCCTCAAGATCAATTTAGCGCTGGCGAAATTGCATCTGAGTGGAGTGACATTTGTTTTGTGGTTGGAACAAGCGCGGTAGTTTATCCCGCAGCTTACATTCCGCAAAGTGCTAAACGTGCCGGCTCTTATCTAGTTGAAATAAACATCGAGCCAACTGAACTTAGCCGTTTTGTAAATTATTCTATCTTCGGAAAGGCTGGAGAGATATTGCCGGAAATTTTGAAGTTGGTTGAAGACAAAAAATAAGGCGCAGTTCAATAACATTAGATCATTTCTTAAAATGAAATCCTTTTGCTTTTGCATGAGTTTATTTAGAGACTTTCCGGTGGAACGTCTTCAACTCTTCTTGACACTGCACTCCGTACAAAACACCGGGTAAGCCGTGATGTCTTTTCATCTACATATCGCAAATATTTTCCGAGTTGTTTTTCTCTAACTCCCACTTGAAAGGATTCTGTTCAATATACTTCCTAATATTATAAAGTTCTTTTTCGTTACGGATAATTCTATCATAAAACCGCGGCTGCCAAGAAAAATCGGTATAACCAATTTCGTGTATTCGCTTTGTAACAACTGATTTGAAACCACGTACAATATCACTTAAACAATTTTTAACAATACGTAAAGACGCGTCGCACGCGTCTCCTCCTATAATTCTTTCGTTTTTGAGACGCACTCGGTGCAATGCCGTCATGTTAAGATTGTTAGCACGCAGATTAATTATGATTTTTATGATCGATTAGGATAAATCATAAAAAATCTTAATCATCTTAACAAATCAGCGTTCTGCTTTTTCATTTTTTCAAACTAAGACTGCTAACCTGACAGCATTGGG
>DAIEQT010000148.1 GCA_027347545.1 Ignavibacteria bacterium
AATTTCCGGGAATCTCTCGCCAATTTTTTTTGCGGCGTCTACATAATTTGGTTTGAGATACAAATAGAAATCCTTGACAAAAGGATAAATAACCAGCACACTAAATAATATTACTAACGTGGAAATCCAGCCATCAAACAAACTCGATCTGCCGGAACTATCGTAAAAGAATAAGGCTTCGAGAACAGTAGAAAGAAATAATCCTAGAAATGAAATAAATGCCCAGATAAGCAAGTTATTTATTCCGTCTCTTCGCTTTTCTCGCTCAACTACAGCACGGAGCTTATGATGTATTTCGTTTAAGTAACTATTCATTCTTTTTAACCGCAAAGTTCACAAAGGCGCTTCGCTCTCCACAAAGCACGCAAAGTTTTTAACTATTGATTACTCGTTTTATTCCATCTTTTAAGCGGGCAACATTGAAATTTATTAATAGTCCCAATTTGCATCTCGAAAGTTTTAAATATGTTAATAGTTGAGCGAAATGCACATCATTTAATACTTCTACAGATTTTAATTTTAGTATAAGTTTCTTCTCAACCAACAGACCGGCTTTCTGAATCTCATAGAATAAACACTCTTCATATGCAGACTCTAATAATCCCGGACCTAAAGCAGAGTGGACTTTAATAGCCAAGCCAATAATAGCATTCGATAATTCATTCTCATTCATTTCTTTGTGCCCTTTGCGAAAAACTTCGCGCGCTTTGTGGTTAAAGGCTTTTCAGTTCATCAACGCCCAGACAATTATATTTGTTCCAAACCGCAAAGCCTCTTCCCGTTTTTCCGGTGGGTCTTTATGAACTTCGGGGTCAACCCAGCCATCACTTGGATTGCTTTCGAAGGTGTAATAAACACAAAGGCGTTTATCTACAAACAAACCATACCCGCGAGGCGCATTCTTATCATGTTCATGTGTTTTGGGCGGACCGCTTCTAAAATCGAACATGCAATTATATAGTCCATAACCAAATGGAAGCTCAACCAAATTTTTTTCCGGGAAGACTTTTTTCATTTCTCTACGAAAAGCCTTGTCGAGACCATAATCATCATCAACATAAAGAAAGCCGCCGGCTTCTAAGTAAGCCCTCAACTTTTTTGCTTCGATGTCTGAAAAGACAATGTTTCCATGTCCGGTGATAAACAAAAACGGATAAGCAAAAATATTTCCGGTTGATAAATCCACAAACTCATACTTTGGGTTTGTTTTGATGTTTGTATTCTGCGCAACAAATTTTAACAAGTTAACTTCCGCCGAAGGATCGTTGTACCAATCGCCACCCCCGTTATACTTAACCCGTGCAATTTTGAATCGTGCATCATCTTGCGCAAATAAAACCAGCGGAAGCAGAATTAGTATGAGTATTTCAGTTTTTCTAATCATTATTTACTGTTATTTACGCGTGCAAAATAAAGATTTCACGAGCCCTATGCTTGGGTAAATCTTTTGCCCGGCTTTGTGTTTGGTAACAGGCTTTCCTTAATTTTGATCAAAACAAAAGGAAGTGAAAAATGAAATTTGGAAAAACGTTGCTTCTTTGGCTGCTGGTATTTCTCGGTGGCGCAATTGCTCAATCAATATCATTCAACGAATACTTTACCAATCAAACAATGCGCGTAGATTATTTTCATATTGGTGATGCCACGACCGAAATTGTTACCGTAGATCATATCTATCAATATGGAATTTGGGCGGGCAGTACAAAAAGCTTGATTGATAATTTTAACAATGGTGCATACTACTACAAAGTTTACGATCTAGCTTTCGGCAAGTTAATATTCTCACGCGGATTCGATAGTTACTTCAAAGAATATCAAACCAGCGATGAAGCATCGAAAGGGATTAAACGCACATATCACGAAAGCGCAATCATTCCTTTTTCTAAGAACAAAATTAAACTTGTGCTGGAGAAGCGTGATAAACAGAACAAGCTCAATGAAATATTCTCAACGGAAATTGATCCGGCAGATTTGTACATAATAAAAGATAATGTAAAAGATAAGGCGGCTAAAGTTTACAAATCTCACTTCAGCGGTGATCCACACTCAAAAGTAGATGTTGTAATTCTTGCCGATGGTTACAGCGCGAAGGATCAAATGAATTTTGAAAAAGATTTGAAACGCTACACAAATCTTTTAATCAGCCAAGAACCATTTAAGAAAAACAAAGATAAGTTCAACGTCTATGGCGTGTTCAAAGCTTCGGAAGATAGCGGCATTGATGAGCCGGGCGCAAACATTTATAAGAACACCACTCTAAGTACAACATTTTATTCGCTTGGCTCTGAGCGATACGTTTTAACCGAAGACAATAAATCTATGCGCGATTTGGCGGCTCAAGTTCCGTACGATGCAATCTATATTATGTGTAACTCGCCTCGTTACGGCGGGGGAGGAATCTATAATTTCTACTGTACTTTTGTTTCTGATAATCAATTCTCGCCTTACATATTTCTGCACGAGTTTGGTCATTCATTCGGCGGATTGGCTGATGAATATTACACAAGCGATGTTGCTTATAACGAGTTCTACACGGTCGGACTTGAACCGGTAGAGCCAAATATTACACGCGCACTTGATCCAAAGAATATTAAATGGAAAGAATCACTCTCGGAGGGAATTACTGTTCCAACACTTTGGGAAAAAGAGAACTATGATAAAATGGATTTAGCCTGGCAAAAAGAGAGAAGAGAGCTTAACAAGAAAATTGCAGAGTTGAAACGTAACCGTGTAGCGCAGAAAGAGGTTGATGCAGTACAGAATGAATACAATATAAAGGATAAACTTCACAGCGATGAAGTTGATCAATCTCTTTTGAAAAGTAAATTTTGGAATAAAGTTGGCGTGTTTGAGGGAGCCGGATATTCTTCCAAAGGGATGTACCGCTCTATGTTAGATTGCTTGATGTTCAGCAAAGGAACAAAACCGTTCTGTAAGGTTTGTGAAGAGCACGTAGCAAAAGTCATCAATCATTTTTCGGAATAAGGAGCTGAATGAAAGTATTCTATCTAAATAATCCGGCAGCGCATGGCGGTAAAGGCACAAAATATTTTTCGTTGATAAAGAAAGAGTTTGATAAAAATAAAATCAGTTATGAAGCGGCTGAAACAGAATATGCCGGACACGGAACAGAAATAGTTAAAAACCTTGCTTTTGAGAATTATGATGCTATAGCTGTCTCCGGCGGCGACGGAACGTTATTCGAAACTATTAATGGATACTTTGCAAACAAATCAACGAAGAGAATTCCCCTTGGCGTAATTCCAATTGGAAGAGGAAACGCCTTTGCCCGCGACCTTGATCTTCATCCCGAAAAATTAAATGAAGCTGTTAAAGTAATTGTAGATGGAAAAACCAAGCTGGTAGATGTTGGTTCATTCAAAACCGGAAACAATCAATTTTACTTTATAAACATTTTGGGTTTTGGTTTTGTAACGGATGTAGCTAAAACGGCTTTTAAACTTAGAGCACTTGGGCATCTTTCTTACATACTTGGAGTTTTGTATAGAACAATTTCGTTGAAAACATACAAATTAAAAATAGAAGCAGATGGAAAACTTTATGAGAGAGAAAATGTATTCGCGGAAATCTCAAACACACGCTACACCGGAAAAGATTTCTTGATGGCACCAGCCGCAATAATTGATGATGGTTCGCTCGATATTACGCTGTTAAACAGGCTGTCGCGTGTAAGGCTTTTGCAAGCATTGCCCAAAATATTTACCGGAGAGCACGTTAAGATGAAA
>DAIEQT010000150.1 GCA_027347545.1 Ignavibacteria bacterium
CTAAAACCAAGTCCTCCATTATTTGTAACTGTTGCAATAATTTTCCCATTGTTATGCGTGACAAATGAGGGATTAAGATTTACTGCAATCCACTGAAAATCGGAATACTCCGGCGATTCATATTTTATCAGCAAAAATATAGTGGTATCTGACGGCGCGTCTTTTGTTAAGACAAAACGAATATTGCGATTTTTGATTTTGCCAAGCTCGCCAATGTAGCCGGTTTCAAGTTTATTATTAATGAATTTTACAAAAGTCTCTTTGCAAGAAATTGAGACGCTTAAATTGTTTACGGGCTTAAAGTAATTTGTGAATTCTATTTCTACTGTTGTTGTATCTTCAGCCTGCAAAATATTACTGTTGACTGCACTAAAAACAGCATTCGTTGCTCTTGCAGAATAAATACCATCTTCAGCAACTGCTTTATAAGCGTTGATACGCCCTGCGCCTAATAAATTTCCAAACCGCGTTAAATTTTTCTGATCAATTTTATCGCAAGTAATACGTATTCTTTCTCCCGCTTGCTCTGCTGTTAAATTTGGAAATTTTGAAAACACTAATCCTGCTAAACCAGCAACTAAAGGCGCGGACATTGATGAACCACCGGCAGACTGAAACGGAGGAACCATTCCGGACATTGTTGGCCATGTTGATAAAATTGATGTCCCGGGTGCCATAACATCAATGAACTCGCCATAGTTGCTTGCTTCCCTTCTGGTATCATCATTATTTGTCCACCCAACAGAAATTACTCCCTTATAACTTGCTGGATAAAATGGCTGCCTGGAATTTTCATTTCCGGCGGCAGCCACTACTAAAACTCCTTTTAAAACTGCGTAATCAATTATGGCTTGCTCAAATTTTGAGTATTCATATCCGCCCCAGCTGCAGCTAATTATTTTGGCTCCTTTATCAACCGCGTATTTAATTCCTTCGAAGCCAAAAAGAATGAAGGGCTTGTCAATTTCATCGCGATAATTACTCTGGGAAACTTTTACGGGAAGTATTGTACAATTGAAACCCAACGATGATATGCCGAAAGCATTGTCTGTAACCGCAGAAGCTATTCCCGCCACGTGAGTTCCATGATAGCCGTTTAATTGAGTGTAGTCTTCACGCGGGTTATTATCCGGCAAGCCGCTGGCTCCGCCAAAATCCCAGCCGTTAACATCATCAATATATTCCCCTCCATCATCTTCGTCTAAGCCGTTGCCTGCTACTTCCTTTTTATTGCGATAAATATTTGCGGCTAAATCCGGATGATCAATATCAACGCCGGTATCTATAATTCCAATTATTACTTCTTTGTTACCCTTTGTTGTTTCCCACGCTTCTTTTGCCTTAACAATATCCAAGTGCTGCTGTTTGCCCGATGTATATGCTTCGTCATTAGGATTATAACACACTTTACGGACATACTTAGGTTCTGCCCACTCTACTTCCGGCAAGGAAGAAATCTTTTTAACCAAAGCGTGTAAATCTTCGGAGGGGTTTACTGTTAAATAGAAAATTCTGCTGAGCTCTCCGACTCCTTTTAAAAGTTTTGTAGAATTTGCAAACGCATTTTTTACTTGAGTTACGGCGGGCTCTCTTAGACTATAGTTAAGCTGTTCACGTAGTCTTTCGTTTACACCGGCAAAAGAAGTTTGTTCTTTTAATTTAACAACGATTGTGTTTGTGAGGTAATAATAGTTGTTGTTCCGGATGATTAGATTTTGCGTCTGAGGCAGAACATAACCCGCCACAATTAACAAACAAAAGACTGTCGCCACCCACTTCATAAAATCTCCCCGTAATTAAAAAAACTATTTTAAGAAATCATTTTTTCGGTTTAGATACTATTTCCACTTGTAATCTATAGAATAAACAGCGCTTAGAAATTGACTCGTTTCAATTCCACTAAAAGAGGGACGCGGTGAGAAGCCGCGGGTTGAAACGGGAGATTTCATTTTATCCAAACCTACTTCTTTTACAAGATCGCTGTAGTTCACCAAACGAATTTTGTTTAACTCGAAGATGTTTTCTTTCTTTGCTGTTTTAAGAGCATTAAGCTCCGCATCTCTGTGCCTGCTCATTTCTGCCAGACCAAATGAATTCATATCAATCATCGCGCGCAGTTCATCGTTATCTTTACCAATATGGCAGACAAGTAAATTTACTCCATTAGGTTTCAAAGCAGCGAGCCTGCTGTAAAGAGAATCTTTCTTAGCGGCAATATCATCCGAGTACATGTTCTTCAATTCAACTTCGCCAAAGTATCTGGATATCCCAAGTTTATATTCCTTAGCTAACTTCTCAACAATCTTTCTCATTTCCGGTTTATCAACAGCGGTACCCATGTGGTAATCAACATAAGTTAGTTTCAAGCCGCTCTTCATTGCTCTTTCAATCTGCGCACGGAACTCTATTTCAACTTCATCAAGTTTGGGATTGTTTGCAAAGAAAGCAGCACGCGATGGAAAGAAAAAACCATTTTCATCAATCAAGGAGGGCACTTTATCTCTACCGGCAACCGGACCCCAACGGTAATTTTTCCACTCAGCGTTTAAAGTAAGATGTATTCCCGCAGTAATTTCCGGATGAGCTTTAAGAAGATCAACTCCTTCTTGATACCATGCACATGGAAACATTACAGAGGCAGAAAATATGAGACCGGTTTCTATTAATTCTTTTGCGGCTAAATTTACCGAGTGAGACATTCCAATATCATCACATCTGATAAGCAATTTTTTCTGAGCGTTATTTTCCTGGCTGTAGTTATTTAGGCTGGATAACAGCGATATTGCTAAGATTATGGTGATGAATTTCATAACTGCTCCGACAAAAATTCATTCTAAACTAAACATATAAACTATCAATAAGAAATAACTTGTTTGTATCAGATCATGTGCGTGTGCTATTCAAAAACTCTACCGCGCCTTGAGGATTCGGCGCATAGCCGTCTGCACCCATTTTCTTTGCTGCGTCCATTGATAAAGGCGCGCCGCCGACTATTACTTTTGTACCGGGAAATTGCGCTTTGATTTCCTCTACGGTCTTGAACATGTTAGCCATTGTTGTAGTTAGTAATGCGCTAAGACCAACCGCGCAGCCCGGGTTTTCTTTTATCTTATCTATAAATTTTGCTGTATTTACATCAACGCCAAGATCAATCACTTCCCATCCGTTGCCTTCAACAACCATCGAAACTAAATTTTTTCCAATATCGTGCAAGTCTCC
>DAIEQT010000195.1 GCA_027347545.1 Ignavibacteria bacterium
GCATAAAAATAGCTGCACGGTCTTGCCATTCCATAGCAGACCAGGTCTTCCACGCTTCCATTGCGGTATCTATTGCCATCTGAACTTCTTTTGTACCTGCTTTATGATATTTGCCAAGAACATGTTTATGATTGTGCGGCATTACAATATTAGCTGTATCTCCGGTTCTAATTTCTTTCCCACCGATTATGAGAGGAATATCAACAACTTGATTATGCATTTCTGCAAGTTTTGCCTTGAGTAGAGCGCGTTCCGGCGAGCCGGGCGCAAATGTTTTTACCGGTTCGTTTTCCGGCATTGGATGATGAAAAACTGCATTTGCCATGCTATTTCCTTGATAATTAAATTCAAAAATCTTTATTGATATAACGAAGAACTTTAGTCGGAAAGTTCACTCTTGTTAGGAAGTGTAAAGATGAATTTACTGCCTTTGTTTATTTCACTTTCCGCCCAAATTTTGCCCCCATGTTTTTCTACTATCTCTTTGCAAAGCACCAAACCGATCCCATTCCCGCTTTCTTTATTGGTTCCATGGGTGGTGAACTGGATGTCTATCCTGAATAGCTTGGGTATATTTTCTTGTTTTATTCCAACTCCGTTATCCGAGACAACTACCAATACCACATCGTCCTCTGCAAAGGCAGTAATTTCAACAATTCCGCTGGTGTGTGTAAACTTAATAGCGTTCGAAATTAAATTTCGCAAAAGCAAAGAGAGCATATCGTTGTCAGCCAATATCTTTTGCTTAGGGTTGATGTTTATAGTGAGATTAATCTTTTTGTTTTTAATATTCGATTCAAATAGACGTAAGACTTTTTGTAGTTCGCCGGTTAAATTCAAATTTGCCGGCTCCATAATCATTCTGCCGGATTGAATACGCGACCAGTTTAACAAATCATCTAGAAATTTGTATTGTGTATGCAGTGCCTCGTTAAGTGAAAATACAAGTTCCTTAAAGTCATCCTTATCAAGCGTCTCATACTCATCAACCAAATATTTGGAAATGCTGAGTAATCCTTGGAAAGGCGAGCGTAGATCATGTGCGATTATCGAGAAGAACTTATCCTTAGAATCATTGATTTCCTTGAGCTCTTCGTTCTTTCTTTTAATCACTTCTTCGCTTTCTTTATAGCTAAGAAGCAACTGCCGATAGTTTGCCCAAATGTCTTTTAGTTCTTCAACTTCCTGATAAAATTTATCGAACTCGCTGGATGAATCACCCTTAAGAATATCACGCATAAACTTTCAGAATCCCTCAAAAAAGTGATGCCAATTTAATACAATAATTTGAACGGCTGAAATTAATATTTCTAAAATATCCAACCGGAAGTTCGCAATAAATTTGGATATTCTTATTTTCACACAGCAAATAGAAGTGTTGAATTTCCAAATGGCATTAAGCGGTTACATATTCGACATAAAGAAATATTCTGTAAACGATGGTCCAGGAATTAGAACAACCGTCTTTTTGAAAGGCTGTCCGCTAGTCTGTACTTGGTGCCACAATCCCGAAAGCCAGCGCAACGAACCGGAAGAAATTGAGAATTGTTCTTTTCGGTGGAATCTTCACGCCGATCACTCAAAGAAGAATACTGTAGGTGCAAAAATCTATACTGATGAAGTTATCAGAGAGATTGAGAAAGACAGAATGTTCTACGAAGAATCCAAAGGTGGTGTAACTTTCTCAGGCGGCGAACCGATGCTGCAATTGGAATTCCTTAGTTCCGTATTGACAGAATGTAGAACCCGTGATATACATACCGCAATTGATACAACCGGTTACGCTCCGTTTTCAGACTTTGAAAAAATTTACAATTCAACTAACATTTTCCTTTACGATTTGAAACTGATGGATGATGAACTTCATTATGAGTATTGCGGAGTTTCCAACAAGCTTATACATGAAAATTTGAGAAAGCTTACTGAGCGAGGGGAAAAAGTTATCCTTAGAATTCCGGTTATTCCTACAATTACAGCGACTGAAAAAAATATCAGTTCGATGATAGAATTTATTTCCTCACTTAAAAATATTCGCGAAATTGACTTATTGCCTTTTCACAATACCGCAAAGTCTAAGTATGAAAGAATGAAAAGGCTAAGCAAGGTTGCCGAGCTTGTTCCGCCAACAGATGATTATATGAATGAATTAAAAAACAGATTCAGCTTACTTAACATTCCGGTGAAAATCGGAGGGTAAAAAATGACAGAAAGGATAAATAAACTTAGAAGACAATCGTTAGATGCAATTCCAACAATGTCTTATGAACGTGCTCAGTTGTTAACAGAGTTCTACAAAAGCGGCGAGCCGCAGAAACATTCCGTGCCGGTTGCACGCGCAATGGCTTTCAAATACATTTTAGAACACAAAGAGCTTTGTATTAACGATGGCGAACTCTTTGTCGGAGAAAAAGGACCGGAACCCAAAGCCACACCTACATACCCTGAACTTTGCATTCACTCAAAAGATGATTTGGAAATTCTACATAATAGAGAAAAGGTTTGGTTCAAATCATCTGATGAAACGCGCAATGTAATTCTAAATGAAGTTGCCCCATTTTGGAATGGAAAAAGTATCAGAGAAAAAATTCTTGCAGAAGTTGATGAAGAATGGCGCGATGCATACAAAGCCGGAATCTTTACCGAGTTTATGGAACAGCGCGCGCCGGGTCATACTGTCGGCGAAGATAAAATTTTCCGTAAAGGTATGTTTGATTTCAAAAAAGAAATTGAAGATGAGCTCGGCAAGTTAGATTTCTATAACGATAAAGAAGCATTTGCAAAGAGGGAAGAACTCCGCGCGATGAATATTGCGGCAGACGCAATTATTCTTTTCGCAAATCGCTACAGCGAAAAACTTTTTGATCTTGCGGCGAAAGAGGAAGATACTCAGCGTAAGAATGAACTTGAGACAATGGCTGGAATCTGTCGGAGAGTTCCGGCAAACGCGCCGCGCACAATGTGGGAAGCTTTGCAATACTATTGGTTTATTCATCTTGGAATTACAACCGAGCTAAATACCTGGGATTCATTTAATCCGGGAAGATTGGATCAGCATCTGCAACCTTTTTACAAAAGAGATTTGGAAAGCGGTTTAGTTACAGAAGAATTTGCAAAAGAACTTCTCCATTCTTTTTGGATAAAGTTTAATAATCAGCCCGCACCGCCAAAGGTGGGCGTTACTGCGCAAGAGAGCAACACCTACACAGATTTCTGTTTGATAAATGTTGGCGGCGTAACGGAAAAAGGTGAGGACGCAACCAACGATATGACTTACATTCTTCTTGATGTAATTGAAGAGATGCGATTGCTGCAACCGAGCTCGATGGTGCAAGTGAGTAAAAAGAATCCCGATAGACTTTTAAAGCGCGCACTAAAAATTATTAGAACTGGATATGGTCAGCCTTCAATTTTTAATACCGATGCGATCATTCAAGAATTAACGCAGCAGGGCAAATCAATTATTGATGCGCGATGCGGCGGAGCGAGCGGCTGTGTAGAAGCCGGGGCTTTTGGCAAAGAGAGTTATATTCTTACCGGCTACTTCAACATTCCTAAAGTTTTTGAAATTACTTTGAACAATGGTTTTGATCCGCGCACACAAAAGCAAATTGGTTTACAAACCGGCGATCCCACAACATTCAAAACATTCGATGAATTTTACTCCGCCTTCGAAAAGCAGTTGAATCACTTTGTTGATATAAAAATTAAAGGAAACATCATAATCGAAAGAATTTATACGCAGTATATGCCAGCGCCGTTTATGTCTATCTTGATTGATGACTGCATCAAGAAAGGAAGAGATTACAACGCCGGCGGAGCGCGCTATAATTCATCCTACATTCAAGGTGTTGGTTTGGGGACGATTACAGATTCGCTTTCTTCTATCAAATACAATGTGTTTGGGAAAAAGAACTTGACGATGAGCGAAATGTTAGACTTGTTGAAATCAAACTTTGAGAACAAGAAAGATTTGCGCGATAAATTGTTCTTTGAAACTCCAAGATACGGCAACGACGACGATGCGGCAGATGATATAACGCGTCAAGTCTTCGAATCTTACTTTGCAGCGGTTGACGGAAGGCCAAACACTAAAGGTGGTCACTTCCGCGTTGATCTTCTTCCAACAACCTGCCATGTTTATTTCGGAAGTGTACTTGGCGCAACACCGGACGGTCGCTATGCTAAAGAACCTGTCAGCGAAGGAATTTCTCCGGTTCAAGGAGCCGATGTTCATGGTCCAACCTCAGTGATTAAATCAGCGTCCAAGATTGATCACTTACGTACCGGCGGAACGTTGCTGAATCAAAAATTTACGCCCAACTTTTTAGCTACTGATGATGGAATTGAAAAAGTTGTAAATCTTATCCGCACATATTTTCGTTTGGACGGGCACCATATTCAGTTTAATGTTGTTAATGCCGAACTGTTAAAAGAAGCGCAGAAACATCCGGAAAAGTACCGTGATTTAATAGTTCGCGTTGCCGGTTACAGCGATTACTTTGTTGACCTCGGAAGTGATTTGCAAAACGAAATTATAAACCGTACTGAACACATGAGTTTTTAACTTTGCAATTAGTAGAAGTACCAAACTATAATTCCAGGCATGACCCGGAATCCATAATAAAATAGAAGGTGAAACTATGTTCAACTCAAAAATCTATGTTAACCGCAGAGCAGAACTTAAGAAGAAATTAAAATCGGGATTAATTCTATTTCCCAGCAACAATGAAGCCCCGATGAATTACACCGATAACACTTACACATTCCGTCAAGACTCTACTTTCCTTTATTATTTTGGACTTGATCAAGCAGAGCTTGCCGCGGTTATAGATCTCGATGAGAATAAAGAAACGGTTTACGGAAATGATTTTACTATTGATGATATTGTTTGGATGGGACCACAGCCTACAATTAAACAACGTGCGGTAAAATGTGGAGTTAAGTTTACAGCACCGGCAAGCGAATTAGAAACTGTTTGTTCTAACGCGATTAAGCAAGGAAGAAAAATTCATTTCGTTCCTCAGTACAGACACGATAACATTTTAAACCTGCATAAACTTCTTGGCATCGCTCCAAGGTACGTTAATGAATATGCTTCTATGCAGCTTATAAAAGCTATTGCTGAGCAAAGACAAGTTAAAGCACCGGAAGAAATTGCAGAGCTGGAAAAAGCAATTGAGATTTCATACCAGATGCAGACAACTGCGATGCGTTTTGCAAAACCGGGAATGTATGAACGGGATGTTATGGGCTTCATTGCCGGGTTAGCAATGTCGCTTGGCAGCGGACTTGGTTTTCCGGTGATATTCTCCCGTCATGCAGAAACTTTGCACAATCATTATTATGGTAATAAGCTTAAAGCCGGCGATTTGGTTGTAAACGATTCCGGTGCGGAATCTTTACTTCACTACGCAAGTGATATTACTCGTACTTTTCCGGTAAGCGGAAAGTTTACTCAAAGACAAAAAGACGTTTACGAAATTGTTTTGATTTCACAGCTCGTTTCAATTTCTGAAATCAAGCCAAAGGTTACTTACAAGTCGGTACATCTTAAATGTGCCGAGGTAATGGTTGATGGTTTGAAAGCACTTGGCTTAATGAAAGGAAACACAAAATCCGCAGTTGAAGCGGGTGCTCACGCTTTATTCTTTCCGCACGGACTC
>DAIEQT010000210.1 GCA_027347545.1 Ignavibacteria bacterium
CACGGCACTAATTGTCTTGGTTTAATGGCTGGCTTCGATCCCGGTAATTTAATCGGCCCCGCTTACGAAGCTTCAATTATTCTTGCTAAAACTGAATATGTACCTACTGAAACACGTGCCGAAGAAGATAACTACGCTGCGGCTCTAGAGTGGATGGAAAGCCTTGGAGTGCAGATTACAACAAGTTCTCTTGGCTATAATCAATTCGACGGTGGAGTTGGAGATTATCCATGGTCGAGTTTTGATGGACAAACGACAATAACTGCAAAAGCAATTGATCTTGCTTTTCAACGTGGTGTTACAACACTCACAGCTGCGGGAAATGAAAGAGCAAACTCTTGGGGCAAAATTATTACTCCCGGAGATGCTTTAAATGTTATAACAGTTGGCGCTGTGGATTTTACTAATAAAATTGCTTCATTCAGCAGTCCGGGTCCAACTTACGATGGGAGAATTAAACCGGAAGTAGTTGCGATGGGAGTAACAGACTACGTTTCGAATACAAGTGGAAAATACAACTATGGAAATGGAACATCTTACGCCACCCCAATTACTGCTGGTATTGCTGCGTTGTTAAAATCAGCCTGGCCTCATTTAACAAATCAGCAGATTAGAAAAATATTTTTAGAATCTGGTGATAATGCAACTTCGCCAAACAATGATCGTGGCTGGGGATTGATTTCCGCTAAGAGAGTTGTTGCTTATCCTAATCTGGAAAAAGTAAATAGTGAGTATAAGCTTCATAAGATTATTATCAACGATGTGGGTGTTGATTCTTCGTCAGTGCAAATGATCATTAATGTCCCCACCTACTTTGCATGGGATCCGGTAGTGGTGCCGCTTAGTTACGAAGGTTCTTCTAAGTATAGTTATACTTTTAAGGATTTACCTGTTGGGCATCAAATTCAGATTCAATTTAGCTATAAAACCAAGAACGGAATAGCGGTTCATGAACCTGCTTCTGGCGGTTCTTACAAATTTTACTGGGGTAATCTAATTATTAGTAACATTTTGGAAAATAATTTGGATGAGATTCCAACCGATTTTAATCTTTATCAGAATTATCCAAATCCATTTAATCCTAGTACGACTATTAAGTATAGCGTTTCAAAACCGGGCTTAGTACAACTAAAAGTTTTTGATGTTCTTGGGAGAGAAGTCGCAACACTTGTTGATGAATATAAAGAAGCCGGAACATACAATTTATTATTTAACGTAGAGACTTGCCGCGGCAAGTCTTTACCTAGTGGAATTTATTTTTACAGATTGCAAGTCGGCTATCCTTCGGCTGGCTCAGGACATGGTTTTATTCAGACTAAGAAAATGGTTTTGCTAAAGTAGGTAAGGATGAAAGGAATAGTTTTCCCAAATCAAGAAAAATATTTGTCGGCTCAGCGTAATAAACCAGATATTTTAATTGCAGAAATGGAATCTTTTGCAAGTGAGAACCAAGTTCCAATTCTTAACTGGAATGCTGCCGAGCTACTTGAGGTGCTAATCCGTAATTCAGAACCGAAACGGGTTCTGGAAATTGGAATGGCAATAGGTTATTCATCTATTCGTATTGCACGCCAGCTAAAAAAGAAATCTACACTTCACACAATTGAAAAAAGCGAAGTTAACATTAAGCTTGCTACAAATTTTATTAATCGTGCTGAGCTTACGGAAAAGATTCAGATTTTAGAAGGTGACGCGCTTGAAATTATGCCGACGCTGAAAAAGAAATATGATTTCATCTTTTTAGATGCCGACAAGCAAGATTATGAGAAGTTGTTTCACTATTCACTGAAACTGCTTAAGAAGGATGGAATAATCTTTATTGATAATTTACTTTGGCATGGCTATGCTGCTGCACGTAACGTTCCGTTAAAGCAAAAAAAATCTACTCAGATAATACGTGAATTCAATAAACTTTTTCTAAATACTCCGTCGCTGCAAAGCACAATTGTGCCGGTAGGTGATGGAGTTGGAATAGGAATAAAGGTTCGCAAATGACATTAGATTCTGTTGATCAAATAGTTACTCAAGTTGAAAAACTTTCCGGCGGATTTTTGCAAGCAAAGGAAGATTTACGTTTAATTATAGAAGCAGCGGTTTCATATCAAAAATTTGATGAATTAAATGAACTTGCTTTTCAAGCCAAATATGTTATAGGGTTGCAAAAGGTAATTCAAAAAAGGGAAGCTGTTGTTGATGAAGAATACTTCAAGAAAGTTGGCGATGAATTTCAAACCGCTTACCAGAAAATTAAAACCACGCTTCAATTAATTATGGGCAGTTCAACTTCTTTTGTGAATGATATTTTTAGCGAAAAATATTTCCAGTTAACACATGATTCACTTCAGAATCTTAACAGGCTTTGCGGGGACCTTTCATATCTAAAACTGTATCTCAACGATTTAAAAACAAAAAAGGATTCGAAGTAAACTCCGAATCCTTTTTCTCAAATGAGTCTTTAATTTCTTATTTAACTTTTCTTAGAGTTTCAGCATATTTTTCTGCAACGTCTTGCACCGATTTGCTGGAAATTAGATTATAAATTCTATTTCTTAACTCTGCCCATTCATCGTGAAGCGGACAAGGATTTTCGTCCTGGCATTCTTTAAGACCAGTAACGCATTTCAAATTAATTACAGGACCTTCAACTCTTTCAACAATTTCAAGAATAGAACTTTTCTTAGCTAGTTCTGTAATTTTGAATCCGCCGCCTCTGCCCTTAAAGGAATCAACATATCCGTATTTAGCCATTCTCTGTAAAATTTTAGCTAGGTAATGTGCTGGAATATCTTCGCTCTTTGCGATATCAGAAGACATAATTAGAGCGTCTTTTTGCTGGCGTGCTAAAAAGAGTATCGCTCTGATTGCGTATTCGCCGGTTTTAGTGTAAATCATGCTTCCCTCGGTTATTTTGGAAACTATTTATATGGACTTATAGGAGCCAGTTATCTTTTATTAAAATTAAGTAAATCGGCACATTATGTCAAGATTTAGGTGTCTTAGATTGAATCTAAAATGATATAGGAAAATTCTTCTGTTTGAGTGATAACAACCTTGTTTTGAGAAGCAACGATCAATTCTGAAGAAAAATCTTTCTCAGAAGATGGGCGAATTAAGCAAACCATTTTAGGTCGGATGTCGAAATCGTTTTTTGAGATGATGAGTTTGAATTTTGAAACAAAGTGATGAACAGTTTTGCTTAAAGCAAAATCATAGCTTAATTCTATTTTGTGAAAAAGTTCTTTTTGCTCTATTACTGAATTATTTAGGCAATCAATTGCGGAATCGTAGTAGGCTTTTCCTAAAGGACCAATGCCAAGTTTAGTCCCGCCGAAATAGCGCACGACAACAGTAACAATATTTGTTACATCAAAATGATTTTGCGCATTATAAATGCGAATTCCGGCGGTACCGCTAGGTTCGCCATCATCAGAATATTTGAAACTTCCATTTTGAAATTTGTAAGAATAGCAATGATGAGTGGCATCGTAATACTGCTTTCGAATTTTGGCTAGAAAGCTAATAGCTTCTTCTTCAGTCTGAACCGGTTCGCAAATGCATAAAAAAAGCGATCCTTTCTCTTTCAGTTTATATTCTGAATACTGCTTAATGGTTTTGATTTTCTGGGGTAAACTCATAAACTCAAATAAAATTGATTTTCGTTTTTACTTTGTCTAAAATAACCTTTCGAACTTTGGCAATCTACTTTAATGGAATCAAAAATACTCATTCGCGGCGCACGCGAACATAATCTTAAGAATATAGATATCGAAATCCCCCGCGATTCATTTGTGGTAATTACCGGTCTATCCGGCTCCGGAAAATCCTCGCTCGCCTTTGATACAATTTACGCGGAAGGACAAAGACGATACATAGAATCGCTCTCTTCATATGCTAGGCAGTTTTTAGACCAACTTGAAAAACCGGATGTTGATTTAATAGAAGGATTAAGCCCGGCAATT
>DAIEQT010000281.1 GCA_027347545.1 Ignavibacteria bacterium
CATTTACTTTATCTAGATAACCTAATGCCGGAACGAACTGATCACCAACTTGTATCTGTGGATCAATGGGTCCCAAATACGATGAATAATCCATATAAATGCTATCTCCACTCATACAAAGTATAGTGCCTGCTGACATTGCAAAATCTGGAACAATAAAATTAACTTCTTTATAATGCCGACGAATAATGTTTACCATTTTTTAACTAAAAATAGCTTTTCTTAAAGAGCGCTCAATCGCATTCTTAAAATTGCTCAAGTTAACCGGCTTTGGAAAAACATATTCAACACCAAATTCTTTGTACTCAGCTTCAATGGTTTTGTTAACATCACCGCTCAGAACAATTACCGGCGGTTTATATTTTAGCGGAGTAATACTCAACTGCTTAACAAAATCATAACCGTTCATCACCGGCATGTTGTGATCTGTAATTACAAGCGCAGGCAAAGATTGCTTAATTACTTCGAGCGCGACTTTTCCGTTTTCCGCTTCAAGAATATTGTAATCTGGAATCAAGCTCTTTATAAGTTTAGTGTAGAGCAAACGGTCGGTTTTCATATCATCAACAATTAACAAGTAAGAAGAAGCAACCGGAATTGAAAAAATAAATTGTGTTCCTTTTCCTAGTTCACTGTTAACCCAAATATCGCCCCCATGTTTGCGGATAATATCGTGAACAAGAGATAAACCTAAGCCGCTTCCCTTTTCTCCTGCTGTTCCGCTTGTAGTAAACTTTGTATCTATCTTAAAGAGTTTATCAACATCTTGCGCACGAATTCCAACGCCATCATCTTTAACGCTAAACTCAACTTGCTTTTTTTCTATGTTAGCTTTAGCAGAAACTACGATGCTTCCTTCCGGTTTAGTAAACTTAATTGCGTTTGAGATTAAGTTATTGAACACTTGCAGCAGCAAGCTTTCGTCCGCGTGAATGTAAAACTCCTTAGCAAGTTCATTCACAAGTTTAATTTTCTTCTGAATAGCAGTGCCGGAAAGTATCTGGATTGATTTATCAATAATAAATTTTGCGTTGATTCTGTCCGGCTCAAATTTAATTCTACCGGTTTGCAAGCGGGTCCAATCCAGCAGCGAATTAACCAAGCCCAGCATGCTCTTAGATGATTCTTGAATGAAATGGATATACTGAGTTTTCTTTTCTTCATCAAGATTTTTTTCGTTAAGCAATAAATCGGTAAACCCAATTATAGAACTGAACGGCGTGCGTAAGTCGTGAGACACTATTGAAATAAATCTGTCTTTAGTTTCATTCAACTCTTTCAAATCGCTGGTTGAACGTTTTAACTCTTCTTCCGCCCGCTTTGATAAGCTCACATCGCTTATGATTCCAAATACTTTTTGGATTCTGCCTTTCGGATCGCGGACAACAGTGATTTTATTTTCAATCCAAATTACACTGCCAAGTTTATCAATTATTCTGTATTCAAGTGTCTCTAAATTTCTTATCGGATCGCCGTAGAGGTTATCCATCTTATCACCTACAAAATCTACATCATCCGGATGAATAATTTTACCCCAGAGTTCTTCGTCATCTAAAAATTCTTGAGGTTCGTAACTTGTAATCTTCTTGACCGAAGGTGTATAGAAAATTGCTTTTAAATCGCCATTAACATTTTCCGCAGCCCAAATACACTCATTTATACTTTCAGAAATGCTTCTATATCTTTCTTCGGATGTTTGCAAAGCTTCTTTAGCCAGCATCTCTTCTGTCTCATCCCGCAAGACCCAAACTATAAACCGCTCGCCTTCCACTTCATAATAAGAAACAGAATTTTCGGCAGCGAAGGTTGTTCCATCTTTCCTGCGGGCAGTAAAATTAAATTTCGGCGGCTGGTTAATATTTTCATACGATGGATTCAGATAACCGGAAACCATTTCTTTGTCTTTTCGGCTGATTAGATTCAGCGGAATTTCATCTATCATTTCGCTTGTTGTTGAGTAGCCTAACATTTTTACAAATGAATCATTAACAAGTACAAATCTGCTGTTGTTAATAAGCGCAATTCCGTCAACGGATGCCTCAAATACAGAGCGGATGAGGAGCAAGTCTTTCTCGGCTTCTTTCTTCTGCGTAATATCGGTCAGATTCAACGTGAAGCTTTGCAGTTCTTCTTTAGCGTTTCTAATTGTAGAAAAATTGGCAAGAACAAAAATTTTATGCCCGAGCTTATTGATTAATGGAAGATCGATACTCCATATATTTTTAGTAGTAATATTTTCTAAATCAAATCCGCTGGTAAGAAGAAAATCCGGATCAATTAAATCTGTGAAGTTAGTTTTCTTCAGTTCAGCGGAAGAAATTTTAAATGCATCAAGAAATTGTTTGTTACCAAAAGTAAGATTACCTCGTTTATCAAGTGTACAGATAAACTCCGGCGCGTTGCTAACAATGCTTCTAAACTTTTCTTCCGAATCCCTCAACTCCTTTTCTGCACGAATGCTTTCCGTAACGTTCGTGCAAAGAAAGATATATGATTCTTCATTTTCGTCATTCAGCTCGGTAACTTTTACTTTGAAATGCTCAGCTATTGATTCATCAAAACCGATGGATAAAATTCCATTCCAGCCATTATTCATTACCACATCATTCTTCAGCCTTGCAAATCCGGCTTCATCTAGAGAAGGAAATATTTTACCTATATATTTTCCAAAGACTTCGCTCTTTGTAAGACCAAACAATTTTGCTGAGGATTCATTCCAGAGGACAATTCTTCCGCTTTTGTTTACGCCAATTAATCCGTCAACAACAGAAGCTGTAATCTGCTGGTACTTAGAAAGCTCGTCAATTTCAATTTGAGTTTTACCAAGATCATCAG